>CAZLJL010000005.1:0-26347 GCA_964559785.1 uncultured Bifidobacterium sp. | reverse complement strand
GCACTTACAGAAATAATTTATACGCAGGATTCTCGCTCTCATCCCAAGCGCGATACCCCAGCGTCGCCAGAAACGCGCGGAAGTTTTTCATCTCGGTTTTCGGCACTTGCAGTCCCACTAATACACGACCAACATCGCCGCCTTGGCTGCGGTAGTGAAACAGGCTGATATTCCAGTTAGGCGCCATGCTGTCGAGGAAGCGCATCAAGGCCCCCGGGCGCTCGGGAAATTCAAACCGGTACAGAATCTCATTGCGTGCCAACGTACTTTTGCCGCCGACCAAATGACGAATATGCAGCTTCGCTAATTCATCCTGTGTCAGGTCGATGGTTTTGAAGCCCTGCTTCTTGAATAACTTGCAAATCTTTTCCGGCTCGTCGCGATCCGCTACTTGCAAGCCGACGAACACATGCGCCTCTTTTTCATCGCTGATGCGGTAATTGAACTCGGTCACCGCGCGCGCCCCCACCAACTGGCAGAAGCGCTTGAAGCTGCCACGCTCCTCGGGAATCGTGACCGCGAACACCGCTTCATGTGCCTCGCCTACTTCAGCGCGTTCGGCAACAAAGCGTAGCCGATCGAAATTCATGTTGGCACCGCAAGCAATCGCGACCAGTGCCTGATCGCGCAGCGGCTGGCGCGCCTTTGCTGCTCGCGCAAGATAAGCCTTGGCACCGGCCACCGCCAGTGCACCGGCAGGTTCCAAAATACTGCGGGTGTCCGTAAACACATCCTTGATGGCAGTGCACACGTCGTCGGTATCGACCAGCACAATCTCATCCACCACTTGCTTGGCAAGCCGGAAGGTTTCTTCACCGACTTGCTTGACTGCAGTGCCATCAGAGAACAAGCCGACATCATTCAGCACCACCCGCCGACCTGCTTTGAGTGAGCGCGCCATGGCATCAGAGTCCGTGGTCTGCACGCCGATCACTTTGATGTCCGGCCGTACAGCTTTGATATAAGCGCCAATCCCACCGATCAGGCCACCGCCACCAATCGCGACAAACACTGCGTGAATCGGGCCAGCGTGCTGCCGCAGAATTTCCATCGCGATAGTGCCTTGACCCGCAATCACTTCCGGATCATCAAACGGATGCACGAAGGTGAGCTTTTCTTTTTTCTCCAAATGCAACGCGTGCTGGTAGGCGTCTGAATAAGACTCACCCGACAACACGACTTCACCACCGCGCGCACGCACGGCTTCAATCTTGAGCGCCGGTGTGGTGGTGGGCATCACAATGACGGCACGACATCCCAGCGTTTTGGCGGACAGCGCGACACCCTGTGCGTGATTACCCGCGGAGGCACAAATCACACCACGCCTGAGTTGTGCAGGTGTCAACTGCGCCATCTTGTTGTACGCTCCGCGCAACTTGAAGCTGAACACGCTTTGCATATCTTCGCGTTTCAGGTAGACACGATTGCCGGTACGGTCCGAGAGAGTGGGTGCAAGCTCAAGCGGTGTCTCAACCGCAACGTCATACACGCGCGATGTAAGAATTTTCTTCAGATAGCTGGTCGTCATAGTCTTCGATTATAAAGGACGCCTTTTGCGCTTCTTCTACAGTTTTTGCCTCGCATGCTGGAATCACATCTAAGCGCGATACTCGCCACGCTGGCATTGCCTGCGGTCGGACTGCCGGCACTGTTTGTCGTCTGCCTGCTATCGGCGACGCTGTTGCCAATGGGTTCAGAGCCCGCACTGTTCGCATTGGTGAAAGCCACCCCAGAACTATTCTGGATCGCCTTAGCCGTTGCCACCGCCGGCAATACGCTAGGGGGCGTAATCAATTACGCGATGGGGCTTGGTGCCAAGCGCGCTTTCACGCGTGAGCGCGAAACCCGCTGGTTTGCCTGGTTGCAGCGATTCGGCCCCAAGACCTTGCTGCTGTCCTGGCTGCCGATTATTGGCGACCCGCTGTGTGCACTGGCAGGATGGCTGGCGATGCCATTCTGGCCGTGCGTAGTGTGGATGGCGATCGGCAAACTGCTGCGCTACGCCACCATCACCAGCTTTCTGCTGTGGGTGCCGGATAGCTTCTGGCGCGCAATGCTACTGATGGCCTAATTGCCGTTAATTCCTCACCAAAGCAAAGGTCTAAGCTGCTTTTTTGTGCATTGCACTGAGCTAAAATGACAACTTTGCATCACCCCCTCGCCGCATCATGAACGCTCCTTTGCAATTCCAGGCAGTCTTGGCCGATACCCCGCCGCAAGACGAGACGGCGCGGCTGCGCGAAATCCCCTACAACTACACTTCTTTCTCCGACCGCGAGATCGTGATCCGGCTGCTGGGGGCGTCTGCTTGGGACCTGATCTCCCAATTACGCAGCCTGCGCCAGACCGGTCGCTCCGCGCGCATGCTGTACGAGGTACTGGGCGACATCTGGGTGGTTCAGCGCAACCCTTATCTGCAAGACGATTTACTCGATAACCCTTCCCGCCGCGAAGCACTAATCGATGCGCTGTATCACCGCTTGAATGAGGTGGATCGTCGTCGCATGGTGGCCGAGGATGACCATAGCATCGAGCCAGACATCAAGCAGCGCAAGCAACATGTGGCCACGCTGGTCGAACTGGCGCGACAAGCCGTCAAAGATTTCGCCACCGATTTTGACCGCATGCGTGAACTGCGCCGACGCGCGCGTCGTGTACTCGGTCGTTACACCGCGGCTGACAACATCAAGTTCGATGGCATGTCACGCGTATCGCATGTCACCGATGCCACCGACTGGCGCGTCGAATATCCCTTTGTTGTACTTACGCCTGACGCTGAAGAGGAAGTCGCTGGTTTGGTGAAGGCTTGTATCGAGCTGGGTTTGACCATCATCCCCAGAGGCGGTGGCACGGGCTATACCGGTGGCGCGATTCCCTTGACCCCACTGTCAGCCGTCATCAATACCGAAAAACTCGAAGACCTGGGCGAGATCGACATCATTCGTTTGCCCGGTGTCGATCGCGAATACGCCACGATTTACAGTGGTGCAGGCGTTGTAACCCGTCGCGTGGCCGATGCTGCCGAGCGCGCTGGTTTTGTGTTTGCGGTCGACCCGACGTCGGCCGATGCTTCGTGCATTGGCGGCAATATCGCCATGAACGCCGGTGGAAAAAAAGCAGTGTTGTGGGGCACAGCGATCGATAACCTCGCTAGTTGGCGCATGGTCGATCCGAATGGTGATTGGCTCGAGGTGACTCGACTCGAGCACAACCTCGGCAAAATTCATGACGCCCCGGTGGCGCGTTTCAAACTCGAGTGGACCCATCCCGCCGAGCGAGGCCGCCGTCAATCACCCTTTCGTACCGAGGTGCTGGAGATCGAGGGGAGTCGTTTTCGCAAGCAGGGCTTGGGTAAGGACGTTACCGACAAATTCCTCGCTGGCTTGCCCGGTGTGCAAAAGGAAGGGACTGACGGGCTAATCACGTCGGCACGCTGGATTTTGCACCGCATGCCGAAACATACGCGTACCGTCTGCCTCGAGTTCTTCGGGCAGGCGCGCGACGCCATACCATCGATCGTCGAGATCAAGGATTTTCTGAACGAAGAAACCAGCAAAGGCGGCGCAGTGCTGGCCGGTCTGGAGCATCTTGACGAACGCTACTTGCGTGCGGTCGGTTATGCGACCAAATCCAAACGTGGCGTGCTGCCCAAGATGATTATTCTTGGCGATATCGTGGGTGACGATGAAGATGCAGTTGCACGCGCTGCCTCCGAGGTCATCCGACTTGCTAACACGCGGGTTGGCGAGGGCTTCATTGCGGTCAGTCCCGAGGCGCGCAAGAAATTTTGGCTGGACCGCGCGCGCACGGCAGCGATTGCGCGCCACACCAATGCCTTCAAGATCAATGAAGATGTCGTAATACCGCTGGACCGCATGGGCGAGTACACCGATGGCATCGAGCGCATCAATATCGAACTCTCGATCGCCAACAAGTTGAAGCTACTCAGCGAGTTGCAGACGTTTTTCACCAAGGGTCAGCTACCGCTCGGTAAACATGACGATGCAGAAGGTATCGAGATACCCCCCGCCGAGCTGCTTGAAGATCGGGTTGGCGAGGCCATCGATTTGCTGTCGAGAGTACAGAAGCGCTGGTCCTGGTTGCTGGGCAGTCTCGACAAGCCGCTGAAAGATGTGCCAACCGCTTGGCATGAGTTGGGTCTCGAGGCGCTGCTGCCGGTGATCGATGCGCGCATGGCGGCGAACGCAAACGCTACCGTGTTCGATGTATTGCAAGACCGCAGCGTACGCGTATCTTGGAAACAAGAGCTACGCGCACCACTGCGCCATATCTTCGGTGGTGCAGCATTCAAGCCCATCCTTGAAGAATGCAATGCAATCCACCAGCGCGTGCTGCGAGGCCGTGTGTTCGTCGCGCTGCACATGCATGCGGGTGACGGCAATGTACACACCAACTTGCCAGTCAATTCCGACGACTACCAGATGCTCAAGGATGCCCATGCGGCGGTCGAGCGCATCATGGCGCTGGCACGTGCACTCAATGGCGTGATCTCGGGTGAGCATGGTATCGGCATCACCAAGCTAGAGTTCTTGACCGACGACGAGATCGCCGAGTTTCGTGACTACAAACAGCGTATTGACCCCGAGGGCCGTTTCAACAAGGGCAAGCTGCTGCCGAATGCAGATCTGCGCAATGCCTATACGCCATCCTTTGGGTTGATGGGCCACGAGTCCTTGATCCTGCAGCAAAGCGATATTGGCGCGATCTCGAATAGCGTCAAAGATTGTCTACGCTGCGGCAAGTGCAAGCCAGTCTGTGCAACCCATGTGCCACGCGCTAACTTGCTTTACTCACCGCGCAACAAGATTCTTGCGACTTCATTGTTGATTGAAGCGTTCTTGTACGAAGAGCAAACTCGTCGCGGTATCTCGATTCGGCACTGGGAGGAATTCGAGGACGTTGGTGATCACTGCACGGTGTGCCATAAGTGTGCCAACCCTTGCCCGGTCGATATCGATTTCGGTGACGTCTCAATGAATATGCGCAATCTGCTGCGCAAAATGGGCAAGCGCTCCTTCAACCCCGGCAAGCGCGCAGCGATGTTTTTTTTGAACGCAACCGACCCGGCAACCATCAATATCACGCGTCAGATCATGACTGGTGTGGGCTACAAGGTTCAGCGTTTCGCGAACGATCTGCTGAAAAAAATCGCGAACAAGCAAACCAAGGCGCCCCCCGCTACTGTCGGCAAGCCGGCAGTGCGCGAGCAAGTCATCCATTTTATTAATAAGAAAATGCCGGGCAAGCTGCCGAATAAAACTGCGCGCGCACTACTCGATATTGAAGACAACAACTTCGTACCGATTATTCGTGACCCCAAGGCCACCACCGTCGATTCAGAGGCGGTGTTCTATTTCCCGGGTTGCGGTTCGGAGCGCTTGTTTTCGCAAGTGGGTCTGGCGACGCAAGCGATGCTGTGGCAGGTAGGCGTGCAGACTGTACTGCCCCCGGGTTACTTGTGCTGCGGTTATCCGCAGCGCGGCAGCGGTGATTACGACAAGGCAGAAAAAATTATCACTGATAACCGCGTGCTGTTTCATCGGATGGCAAATACGCTCAACTATCTCGATATCAAGACTGTGGTGGTATCGTGCGGCACCTGCTACGATCAGCTGCAGGGCTACGAGTTCGACAAGATCTTCCCGGGTTGCCGCATCATGGATATCCATGAATTCCTGCTCGAAAAGGGCGTCAAGCTGGAAGGCATCAGCGGTACCCGCTACCTGTACCACGATCCCTGCCATAGCCCGATGAAGCAGCAAGATCCCTTGAAGACGGTGAATGCACTGATTACTACTGCGGACGCACAGAAGATCGAGAAAAGTGATCGTTGCTGCGGGGAGTCCGGTACCTTGGCGGTCACGCGTCCGGATATTTCGACGCAGGTGCGTTTTCGTAAGGAGGCCGAGATCATCAAGGGAGCAGATAAATTGCGTGTTGACGGCTTCAAAGGCGATGTGAAGATCCTGACCTCTTGCCCATCGTGCCTGCAGGGTCTGTCGCGTTATGACGAAGATGCAAATACGGAAGCGGATTACATCGTGGTGGAAATTGCACGTCATCTGCTCGGTGAAGATTGGCTGCCTGAGTATGTCGCGCGCGCCAATGAAGGCGGTATCGAGCGGGTATTGGTTTGAGTACGGCCGTCCCGGAAAACAGTGCTGATCGCTGCGAGCTTTGTACCAGCCCGGGCGGTGAATTGCTGCATCAGGCAGCGCAGTTTCGTGTGGTTCTGGTCGATGATGAGAACTACCCCGGCTTCTGCCGCGTCATCTGGAGCGCGCATGTGAAAGAAGTGACGGATTTGCCCGAACTCGATCGCATGCTGCTGATGGATGTGCTCTGGCAGGTCGAGCAAGTCGTGCGTGATGTCATGCAGCCAGAGAAGATCAACCTCGCCAGTTTCGGCAACATGGTGCCGCATTTGCACTGGCATATCATCCCGCGCTACGTCGATGATGCGCATTTCCCTCAACCGGTCTGGGGGCAGGCTCAGCGCTCGCCTCAGGCCGCGTCACTGCAAGTCAGGCGCGAGCGAATCGATGGATTGCGTGCCAAAATGCAGCAAAAGCTGGCTACTTATCCCTAACGGTTACGCCGCCCTGTCGACAATACTGGATCCCGGCCTGCGCCGGGATGACGATTTAGGAAGCGTCGCTCGTTGAACTGGCGTTCTGGAGTGGGTTGGGCTGAGGATTTACCAAGCGTCGCTAGTTGAACTGGCATTCTGGAGCGGATCGGCCTGAGGATTTACCAAGCGTTGCCCCGTGAACTGTCATCCCGGCGAAGGCCGGGATCCAGAGGTGAGCCACGCTACGCAACATCATTCAAAGTTTCCGGGTTAATTCGCGCCCTTATATGAAGGACAAGCAGTGAGCACTTCTCCCATTCCCACCTCGATCACGCTGCATAAAGCCTCGCGTACGCTGGAGCTAAGCTACGACGACCAGAACTATCCGCTGCCATTCGAGTTCCTGCGCGTGCTATCACCATCGGCGGAGGTGCGTGGTCATGGGCCGGGACAGGAGACGCTGCAGACCGGCAAGCGCCTGGTCGAGATCACTGCGATCGAGCCAGTGGGTCACTACGCGATTCGGCCGGTATTCTCCGATGGCCATGACAGCGGTATTTATTCATGGGACTTGCTGCATAGCTTCTGCCTGAACCGGGAAGCCCTGTGGGAAGACTACCTGCGACGACTTGAGGCAGCGGGGCATGATCGTGAATCCGGCCGCGATATAGCGATGGTCACACAAGGAAAGGGTTGTGGTTGATTTGTATAATCCGTCACCGCCTCCGACCGCCATAAGCATCCCCCACACCATGTCCCAGACCCATTTCGGCTATCAGGAAGTTCCAGAAGCACAAAAAGTAAAAAAAGTAGCCGAGGTTTTTCATTCGGTCGCTTCTAATTACGATGTGATGAATGACCTGATGTCCGCGGGTCTGCATCGACTGTGGAAGGCATTCACCATCGCGCAAGCCGGCATACGCCCGGGCTTCAAGGTGCTGGACATTGCTGCGGGTACCGGGGATCTCACTGCAGCGTTTGCAAAACGCGCTGGCCCCAGTGGACAGGTGTGGCACACCGACATCAATGAATCGATGCTTCGGGTCGGGCGCGACCGCATGATCAACCAAGGGCTGTTGCTGCCAACCTTGATTTGCGATGCGGAGCATTTACCGTTTCCAGACAATTACTTCGATCGTGTTTCGGTGGCCTTCGGTCTGCGCAACATGACGCACAAAGAACTGGCCTTGGCTGAGATGCGCCGTGTACTGAAGCCCGGCGGTAAGCTGCTGGTACTCGAGTTTTCCAAGGTCGCAGCGCCTCTGCAAAAGCCATATGACCTTTACTCGTTCAAGGTACTGCCGTGGCTAGGCCAGAAGATTGCTGATGACGCCGATAGCTACCGCTATTTGGCTGAGTCAATTCGCATGCATCCGGATCAAGAGACCTTGAAATCGATGATGCAGGAGGCGGGTCTGGAGCGTGTCGAGTATTTCAATCTGACGGCAGGTGTGGCGGCACTGCACGTTGGGGCCAAGCTTTGAGCGCGGATCCACAACAAAACAATATGACCACGTTTGTGCGCCCGATGGTCGCTGCGATCAACCATGTATTGGCGCGTCAGCCTTCGCTCCGTAGCAAACTGGCAGCGCACGCCGACAAAGTGGCGCGAATCGATATCGGGGTCATGCAACTTGGTGTTTCAGTTGCTACTGACGGCTTGCTGCAGGTAGCTACGTCTGAGCCCAACGTGACCATCACCCTGCAGCCCGGCAACCTGCCGCGGATTCTCAGCGATATGGATCGCGCTTTTTCTTATGTGACGATCAGTGGCGATGCTGATTTTGCGCGCGTGATTTCCGAACTGGCGGCGGAGCTACGCTGGGACCTGGAAGAGGAGCTCGCGCCTTGGGTGGGTGATATTGCCGCTGTGCGGATTGCGCAAGCGGCGCGTGATGCGGTGGGAACGCTGAAGACGGGTGCCCGCGCGCTGGCAGAGAACATGGCCGAATACTGGCTTGAAGAAAACCCAACCTTGCTCTATCGGCAGGCGGGTGAGGCTTTCGCCACTGAAGTCGCAGCGCTACGCGATGATGTCGAGCGTCTCAGCAAGCGCATAGAGCGCGTCGAGCGCGCCAGATCGGGTGCTGCATGATCGCCAAGGTGTTTCGGGTATTGAAGATCGCGCAGGTGGTCTTGCGTTACGGTCTGGACGAGATTCTGCTTTCCGGCGTTCGCTTGCCTGCTTCATTTCGGCTGATTTCTGTCATTTTCTTTTGGCGGGATCTTTCCACTGCACGCGGCGTGCGGCTGCGGCGCGCGCTGGAAGAGTTGGGGCCAATTTTCGTCAAGTTTGGTCAGTTACTGTCGACGCGGCGCGATCTGATGCCGCCCGATATTGCTGATGAACTGGCACTGCTGCAAGACCGCGTGCCGCCCTTTCCTTCCGAGCTGGCGATTGCTGAAATTACGCGCTCGCTTGGGCAGCACCCAGATCAGTTATTCGCAAGCTTCGAGCGCGAGCCCGTCGCATCGGCTTCTGTTGCACAGGTTCACTTCGCGACGCTGAAAGATGGCACTGAAGTCGCGGTCAAGGTGCTGCGCCCGGGCGTACTGCGGGCGATCGACAATGATATTGCGCTGATGCGAGTGATTGCTGGCTGGGTGCATCGCTGGTCTGAAGATGGTCGACGTCTTCGTCCGCGTGAAGTGGTGGCTGAGTTCGACAAGTATTTGCATGACGAGCTCGACCTGATGCGCGAGGCGGCGAATGGTAGTCAACTGCGGCGTAATTTTGAGCAGTCTGCGCTGCTACTGGTGCCTGAGATGCACTGGGACTACTGTTCTCAATCAGTGATCGTGATGGAGCGCATGTACGGTATTCCGATTTCACAGACGGACCGGCTACGCGAGGCGGGTATTGATTTACAGAAGTTGTCGCGCGATGGTGTCGAGATATTTTTTACGCAAGTATTTCGCCATGGTTTTTTTCACGCTGATATGCATCCCGGGAATATCCTGGTGTCGACCGACCCAGCGACTTTTGGACGCTACATCGCGCTCGACTTTGGCATTGTTGGTACGCTGAACGACTTCGACAAAGATTATCTGTCGCAAAACTTTATTGCATTCTTCCGGCGCGACTACCGTCGCGTAGCGCAGGCACACATTGAATCCGGATGGGCACCACCCGATACGCGGGTTGATGAGTTAGAGGCGGCGGTGCGTGCCTGTTGCGAGCCCATCTTTAACAAGCCACTGGCTGAAATTTCGTTTGGGCAGGTGCTGCTGCGGCTATTCCAGACGTCGCGACGTTTCAATATAGAGGTGCAGCCGCAATTGGTGCTGCTACAAAAAACTCTGCTCAATATCGAAGGATTGGGCCGGCAACTTGATCCCAATCTCGACCTCTGGCAGACCGCAAAGCCGATTCTCGAGCAGTGGATGAAAGAACAGATCGGCTGGCGCGGCTTCCTCGACAAGCTCAAGCTCGAAGCAGCGCAGTATGCGCACATTCTTCCGGCGTTGCCCCGGCTGCTGCACCAGTCCTTGTCAACCCGTGCCGAGCCCCTGCCTGATCACAGCGCTTTGCTCAAACGCCTCATTTCGGAGCAGCGCCGCACCAATCTGCTGCTGGGTGTGATGGTTTACTTCGGCGGCGGCCTTCTCACTGGCATTTTTCTGGTGCAGCTTTTCATCCGCTTGCATGGCGGCGACTAAAGGTTTCAATACCGGCATCACTTTGATCGCTTGCGAATGAAGGGCCGCCAAAGATCTCATCCGACGCGTAGCAAGCGATCGGTCTACCGACCGTGATTCGCGCAAGAAAAATCGTGCACGCTGAGGAAATCACGCGGCTATAATCGCCCCAATTTTTTTTCGCGGCAATAAATCCGCCCCGCCGGGAGCCCAAATGAATACTCTGCTGGCCTTTGTACTGGTCTACTTGCTGATCTCGATCAGCATTGGCCTGTACGCCGCGACTCGTGTCAGGAATGCGACTGACTATGCAGTCGCTGGTCGTTCTTTGCCAATGCCAGTTGTGATTGCCACCGTGTTTGCAACTTGGTTCGGCTCGGAGACGGTGCTCGGTATTCCGGCGCGTTTTGCCGAGCAAGGTTTGAGCGGTACCGTCGAAGATCCGTTTGGTGCATCGCTGTGCCTGATCTTTGTTGGACTGTTCTTCGCGCGCAAGCTGTACCGTATGAATCTGCTAACGATCGGCGATTACTACAAGCAGCGTTACAACCGCACAGTAGAAGTCATAGTCTCGCTGTGTATTGTCGCTTCTTACCTCGGTTGGGTGTCGGCGCAGATTACTGCCATGGGCCTGGTGTTCAGCGTGCTCACGGGTGGCGCTATACCGATGGCTTACGGCATGGTGCTCGGTGCAGCGATTGTGCTGCTTTACACCTTGTTTGGCGGTATGTGGTCGGTCGCGCTGACCGATGCATTCCAGATGCTGTTGATCGTGGGCGGAATGCTCTTCATTGCTTGGGTCATTGCCGACGCTGCCGGCGGTGTGGGCACCGTGATTGACCATGCCTCAGCAGCGGGCAAGTTGCGCTTTCTGCCAGAGATGACATTGCCGAGCATGCTGGCGTTTATTGGCGCGGGGGTGACCATCATGTTTGGCTCCATCCCGCAGCAGGATGTGTTTCAGCGCGTCATGTCTTCCCGTAATGAAAACATCGCTGCTTCCGGCGCCGTGATCGGCGGCTCGATCTACTTCTTCATTGCATTCATCCCGATGTTTTTGGTGTACGCCTCTCAGTTAATCGATCCGCAGTTGTTCGCGTCGCTGCTAGAGGAGGATTCGCAGCTGATCTTGCCGACCTTGATTCTGCGCGACACTCCACTGATTGCGCAGATCATGTTCTTTGGCGCGCTGCTATCGGCCATCATGTCAACCGCCAGCGGCACGTTGCTGGCGCCGAGCGTGACGCTGACCGAGAACATCATTCGCGAAATTCGTCCGATGAATGACCAGCAGCTGCTGTTCACGACACGTGTCGTGGTGTTCTGTTTCACGATTATCGTGACCACCTTTGCGCTCATGTCACAGGGCATGCCGATTTACGAGATGGTGGGCAATTCCTACAAAGTCCCCTTGGTTGGCGCCTTCATTCCCCTGGTGATGGGTTTGTACTGGAAACGGGCCACCACGCAGGGCGCTTTGGTATCGGTGATCGGGGGCTTACTGTCGTGGGTCTTGATGGAGGTCTTCGGCGCTGAGTCGATCTGGCCGCCGCAACTGGTTGGCCTGCTGGTAGCTTTCTTCGGCATGATCCTCGGCTCGCTTGCCCCGCAGTGGTTGGGTCAGCAGCCCGAACACCAGCCTGCTTGAGCTGCCTGAAGGCGGTTGCAGCCGCCTCAGGCATCGGTATCGACAGTGCGCGCCAGCCGGGCGCACCGCAGTCTCCTGCGAAAACCCCCTATAATCGAGGGTTTTCGAAAATCCGCAGGGAGAAAGCTTGTGCCGATCTACGCCTACCGCTGCGAAGCTTGCGGCTTCGCGAAAGACGCGCTGCAGAAAATCTCTGACGCGCCGCTGACTGATTGCCCCGCCTGCGGCGAGGCGAAATTCAAAAAACAACTGACCGCCGCTGGTTTTCAGCTGAAGGGTACCGGCTGGTACGTGACCGATTTTCGGAATGGATCCAACACGGGCAAGCCCAGCACCAATGACGCGACCAAGAGCGAGGGTGCCAACGCAGCCACCGACACGCCCGCCACTGGTAACAGTGCGGCTGGCAGCGATGCTGCCAGTAGTAATGTGAGCAGCAATGCCAGCACTACGACATCATCCTCTAGCAGTTCTGCCAGCAGCGATAGCTCTGGTGCAAGTTCGGCTTCTGCGGCCTAAGCGAGCAGCGCATGCGCAAATACTTCATCACCGGTTTACTGGTTTTGGTACCACTGGTCATCACACTTTGGGTGCTCAACCTGATCGTGGGTACCCTGGACGGTTCCTTGGTACTGCTGCCCCCCGAGTGGCGTCCGGAATCATTATTTGGTTTCCATTTACCCGGCTTCGGCACCATGGTCACCTTGTTGATCGTGTTCGTAACCGGGCTGGTGACGCAAAACATCATCGGCAATCGCGTGCTGCGGATTTGGGAATTGCTGTTGAAGCGAATCCCAGTCGTGAACTCAATTTATTCCAGCGTCAAACAAGTTTCAGATACCTTGCTGTCATCCAGTGGCAATGCGTTTCGCAAGGCGCTACTTGTACAGTATCCGCGTGAGGGTGTTTGGACCATAGCGTTTCAAACTGGCGTGCCAGGCGGTGATGTGAAAAATCATCTGCAGGGTGATTACGTCAGCGTATATGTGCCGACCACGCCTAACCCGACGTCCGGTTTTTTTCTGATGTTGCCGCGCACAGATGTGATCGAGCTCGAGATGAGTGTCGATGAGGCGCTGAAATACATCGTATCGATGGGCGTAGTCGCGCCACCCAATAAAAAATTACCTACAGCGCCGACGGCACCGACGCCGAACAGCCACTAATACTTCTGATCTGTCGAGAATTCACTCATGTCTATGCGTACACATTACTGCGGCCTGACCTCCGAGGCGCAGATGGACCAAATCGTCAGCTTGTGCGGCTGGGTACACCGCCGCCGTGATCATGGCGGGGTCATCTTTATCGATCTGCGTGATCGCGAGGGTCTGGTGCAGGTCGTGTGCGATCCCGATCGAGCCGACATGTTCAAGGCAGCTGAGGCGGTGCGCAACGAGTATTGCTTGCGCATTACCGGCTTGGTGCGTGCGCGCCCAGCGGGCACTGAGAATGCCGGCCTCACCTCGGGCAAGATTGAGGTGCTGTGCCATGAGCTCGAAGTATTGAATGCTTCGGTGACACCACCGTTCCAGCTCGACGACGACAACTTGTCAGAGACTACGCGTCTCACGCATCGCGTACTCGACCTGCGTCGGCCACAGATGCAACACAACCTGCGCTTGCGCTATCGCGTTTCGATGGAGGTGCGTAAATTCCTCGACGCGAATGGTTTCATCGACATCGAAACACCGATGCTGACCAAGTCCACGCCCGAAGGCGCGCGCGATTATCTGGTGCCATCACGCGTTAACGCGGGCCATTTCTTTGCGCTGCCGCAGTCGCCACAGTTATTCAAGCAGCTGCTGATGGTCTCCAACTTTGATCGCTACTATCAGATCACCAAGTGCTTCCGCGATGAAGACTTGCGTGCGGATCGTCAGCCCGAATTCACCCAGATCGATTGTGAAACCTCGTTCATGACTGAACAGGAAATTCGCGACATGTTCGAGGGCATGATCCGTGGTGTGTTCAAGAATGTACTGAACGTTGATTTGCCGAATCCGTTTCCTGTGATGGACTTTGCGACGGCGATGGCCAAGTATGGCTCCGATAAGCCCGATATGCGCGTCAAGCTCGAGTTCACCGAGCTGACTGATGCGATGAAAGATGTCGAGTTCAAGGTATTTGCGGGCGCGGCCAATATGGAAGGTGGTCGTGTGGTGGCGTTGCGAATCCCGGGGGGTGGTGCGATGCCACGTTCCGAGATCGACAGCTATACGCAGTTCGTCGCCATCTACGGTGCGAAAGGTCTCGCGTATATCAAGATCAACGAAAAAGCCAAAGGCCGCGATGGCTTGCAGTCGCCGATTGTGAAGAACATTCACGATGCCGCGCTGGCGCAGATCCTCGAGCGTACCGGCGCACAAGATGGCGACCTGATCTTCTTTGGTGCTGACAAAGCGAAGATCGTGAATGATGCGATCGGTGCGTTGCGCGTCAAGATTGGCCATAGCGAATTTGGCCGTCAGAATGGCTTGTTCGACGAGAGCTGGCGTCCGCTGTGGGTGGTCGATTTCCCGATGTTCGAACATGATGAAGACGAAAATCGTTGGAACGCATTACACCATCCCTTCACCGCACCAAAAGCGGGGCATGAGGAATTCATCGACTCCGCACCGGGACGCGCTATTGCGCAAGCCTATGACATGGTGCTGAATGGTTGGGAACTGGGCGGCGGCTCGGTACGTATCCATCGCGCTGATGTGCAGAGCAAAGTGTTCAAGGCACTCAATATTGGTGACGATGAGGCACGCATCAAGTTCGGTTTCTTGCTCGATGCGCTGCAGTACGGTGCGCCACCTCATGGCGGGCTTGCGTTTGGTCTCGATCGTTTGGTGACCATGATGACCGGTGCCGAATCTATTCGCGACGTGATCGCTTTCCCCAAGACCCAGCGTGCGCAGTGTTTGCTGACGCAAGCGCCAAGCGAGGTCGACGAAAAGCAATTGAAAGAACTGCATATTCGCCTGCGTGCGACGGAGCCAGCGGTCAAAGGCTGAACATTGCACGCTTCCGTCGGTGACGGCGCTGCATTGTCGGGGTGGGGCGGCCTCACCCCGGCGCAATCATGGCCTTGCTTACCCTGATGCGGTTTACCTACGGTCCAGGCAACACCGATCAGGTAAAGCGGGGATAATCAGCCCATGGTTGCCTACAAAATCCCCGAATCTGTTCTGGTCGTGATCCATAGTATCGATCTGCAAGTGCTGCTGATCGAGCGCGCGGACAAGCCGGGTTTCTGGCAGTCCGTGACCGGATCCAAAGATGCGATCGATGAAGCGCTGCATCTGACTGCAGTGCGTGAGGTGCAAGAAGAAACTGGCATCACCATCGGGGATGCACAGGTACCGGTCACCAATCTGCGTGACTGGCAACTATCGAATGTCTACACCATTTACCCCGCATGGCGTCATCGCTATGCACCGGGTGTGACGCAAAATACCGAGCATGTATTTGGGCTGTGCGTACCGCGCGATATCTCGATCACCCTGGCGCCGCGCGAGCATCTGCAGTATTGCTGGTTACCCTGGCGTGAGGCTGCCGATCGCTGCTTCTCGCCTTCCAATGCCGAGGCGATATTGCAATTGCCGCGCTATGCTGCCTGACACTGCTTCATGAAACTTCGCATTGCGACTTGGAACATCCACAAAGGCGTGAGCGCGCTGGGCCGTAGACCGCGTGTGCATGGCATCAAGCAGGCACTGGCGGGTATCGCGGCAGATATTGTGTTTTTGCAGGAAGTGCAGGGCAGACATGATCTGCTGGCACTCAAACACGCAAGCTGGCCTTCGCAGGGTCAGCATGAATTTCTCGCGGGCGACGAACAGCATAGCGCCTACGGCAAGAATGCCGTGTATGACCATGGGCATCACGGGAATGCCTTGCTGTCGAATTTTCCGATTGCCGCGGTGCGTAATCATGATGTTTCTGATCATGCCTTCGAGTCACGAGGGATTTTGCATTGTGTGGTGACGGTCGATACCCTGGTGATTCATTGCTATGTGATCCATCTGGGATTGTTCGCCGTCAGCCGCCTGCGTCAGACCGAGGCGCTGATCGATGCTGTATGTGCCAGCGCACCGCCGGGTGCGCCACTGCTGATTGCGGGTGACTTCAACGACTGGACCAATGCGCTGTCTGAAAATTTGCGCGACCGGCTGGGTGTGACGGAGGTATTTGATAGACAGCTACCCGCATCGCGGTTTGGCAGCTATCTTCGACGGCTGGCCGGACGTGGTCCACGCAAAGCGCCAGCGCGTACGTTTCCGGCGGCAATGCCGATGCTCCAACTGGATCGCATCTATGTGCGTGGCTTCGACGTACTGGAGGCTAAGGTGCTGTATGGACCGAGCTGGGCACGATTATCAGATCATGCACCACTGATTGCAGAATTGACGTTGCAGCCATCGCACGATAGCGCCACGACCAACGCGCAGCACACAATCGAGCATGCGGGCGGCTAGTTACAGCCACGGTAATCAGCTCTCGCTACTACATCAAGGCGAGCAGTTTTTCCCTGCGCTGATTAGTGCATGTGACAGCGCACTCAGCGAGATCTACATCGAGACCTATATCTTCGCACTTGATCCGACTGGTTTGCGGGTTAAGGCTGCACTACTACGTGCTGTGCGTCGCGGTGTGGCGGTGCAGCTAGTAGTGGACTGGCTGGGTACGGGCGATGACATCATTGCACAACTGCGCGCTGAGCTTGAGCCAGCGGGTGTGAGATTGCTCGCTTTTAATCCATGGTTCCAACGCGGCATTGTGCGTATGCATCGCAAGATTGCTGTCATCGATCAGCGCATTGCTTTCTTGGGTGGGCTGAACATCAATGACGATTGGATCACGGATGACGGTAGTGCCGAACCCTTGCCGGCAGCTCGCTGGGACTTTGCAGTCAGCGTCAGCGGCCCATTAGTGCAAACGATTCATGCCGAAGTCCTGGCGCAATGGCAGCGCCTCGGACCGAGGCCCCTACGGACGCGCTTGGAAAGTTTTCGTCAGTATGTGCGTAGTCGTCAAGCATGGCGCGCAGTGGAAGTCGCCGAGGCCGCATTTGTGGTTCGCGACAATCTGCGCAACCGCAAGGCAATACAACGCGCGCTGCTTCAGGCGCTTGGGCGAGCGCGCAGCAGTGCCTTGTTGGTGACGCCTTACTTTGCACCAGGCCGCAAGCTGCGCAGGGCGATGGTGCATGCGGCCCAGCGTGGCGTCGAGGTAGTGCTGTTGATTGGGGTTGGGCAGTTTGCGATGCAAGATGCCGTCGCCCAGTCGTTCTATCCTCGGCTAGTGCGTGCCGGTGTCCGGATTGTTGAATACCGGCGCACCCAGCTACACGGCAAGTTGGCAGTAATCGACGGCGAGTGGGCGACTGTGGGATCGAGTAATTTTGACGGGCTTTCACTGTTTGTGAATCATGAGGCAAATATTGTCGTCCGCGACGTCGGCTTCGCGGCGTCGCTACAGGGCATGATCCGCGCAGCAGTCGCCGAAGGCGTGACGATTACCGACGACGATGTTGCGCGGCTGTCGCTGCCGCGTCGCCTGTGGAATCGTTTTGCTTATGGCTTGTACCGCGTAGTGCTTCAGGCGCTGACGCTTGGCAGCTATACCCGCTAGGTACTACCATCAAGCCTATGGACGGTACCCGAATTGATAAATGGCTGTGGGCAGCCCGCTTCTTCAAGACCCGCTCACTGGCATCGGAGGCGGTTGAGCGTGGTCGAGTACGGGTGAATGGCGATCGCTGCAAACCCGCACGTAGCCTGAAGCCAGGCGAGTTGCTGGACATTGATAACGGCAGCACCGAGTGGCAAGTGCGGGTCCTGGCGTTATCGGACAAGCGTGGCTCTGCAACGGTCGCGCGGCAGTTGTATGAGGAGACGCCAGAGGGTTTGCAGCGGCAACGTGAGCTGGCAGAGCGTCGCCGGCTTTATACCGAGCCCGCCGATGCGATTCATGGCCGCCCGACCAAACGTGACCGTCGGCAACTGGATCGTTCGCGTAGCTAGCCAAGCGAATCAACTAGCGCATCAACAAGACATCGCACCGCGAGCCAAGGCCCACGGCAGTCGTCGGTCACGCTACTCTTCGGTGCTATTCAAGTGAATACAATGCTATCTATTCATCCTTAGCTTCAGGAGAGCCGCATGCCCCGCTACCATCCACCGCTGCGCGATATGCAATTCGTTTTACATGAGCTGCTGCAGGTTGAGCAAACCTTCGCGCAATTACCGGCGCATGCGGAGCTTGATGGGGACACGATTAACCAGGTGCTTGAAGAGGGTGGCAAATTCACTTCAGAGGTGCTGTTTCCCTTGAATCATTCGGGTGACCGCGAGGGCTGTCATTTTGATCCTGCCAACCATAGCGTCACAACACCCAAAGGTTTCAAAGAGGCGTATCGGCAGTATGTCGAGGCGGGCTGGCCGGCGCTGGCCTGCGACCCGGAATTTGGCGGGCAGGGTCTGCCGATCACGCTAAATAATGCGTTTTACGAAATGCTCAATGCCTCGAATCAAGCCTGGACCATGTACCCTGGCTTGTCGCACGGCGCCTATGAGTGTTTACACGCACACGGCACGGCGGAACAGAAAGCGCTCTATCTGCCAAAACTGGTATCGGGCGAATGGACCGGCACCATGTGCCTGACCGAGCCGCACTGCGGTACTGATCTGGGAATGTTGAAGAGCAAGGCCGTACCGCAGCCAGATGGCAGCTATCGCCTATCCGGGAGCAAGATTTTTATCTCTGCCGGTGAGCATGATCTGGCGGCCAATATCGTGCATCTGGTGCTCGCCAGATTGCCGGATGCCCCCGCCGGCACCAAAGGCATTTCGCTATTTGTCGTACCCAAATTCCTGCCGGACGCTAGCGGTACACCGAGTGAGCGTAACCGCATCTACTGCAGCGCGATCGAGCACAAGATGGGTATCCACGCCAACGCGACCTGCCAAATTAGCTTGGATGATGCGACCGGCTGGCTGGTGGGTGAGCCGAATCGTGGCCTCCATGCGATGTTCGTCATGATGAATGCAGCGCGGCTTGGCGTCGGCATGCAATCGCTTGGGCTAACGGAAGTCGCCTATCAAAATGCAGCCGCCTATGCGCGCGATCGTTTGCAAAGTCGCAGCCTGACTGGACCCAAAGCTGCAGACAAACCGGCCGACCCTATCATCGTGCATCCGGATGTACGTCGCATGCTGCTGACTGCGCGTGCCTATGCCGAAGGCGGTCGCGCTTTTACCGCCTACGTCGCCCTACTGATCGACCGTGAACTGAGTCATCCAGACCCCGAGGTACGCAAAGAAGCGGCGGATGAAGTTTCGCTACTGACGCCCGTAGTGAAGGCGTTTCTGACGGATAACGCCTGGATCGCTTGCTCCGAGGCGCTGCAGGTATATGGTGGCCATGGCTACATCGCCGAGTGGGGCATGGAGCAGTATGTGCGTGATGCGCGCATCAACATGATTTATGAGGGCACCAACACCATACAGTCACTGGATCTGCTGGGTCGCAAAGTGCTGATGGATAATGGCGCGAAGCTGCGTAAGTTTGGTGATCAGATCAAGGCCTTTGTCGAGCAACATGGTACCGACGAGAAAATGTCCGAGTTCATCACGCCGCTGGCGGATATTGGCGACAAGGTCGGCAAATTGTCGATGGAGATCGGCATGAAAGCGTTCATGAACCGCGACGAGGTTGGTGCTGCTGCGGTGCCTTATCTGAGAGTGGTGGGGCATTTGGTGTTTTCTTATTTCTTTGCGCGCATGGCGAAGATCGCGCTTGAAAAAGAAAATACTGGCGATGATTTTTACAAAGCGAAGCTGGCTACTGCACGGTTTTATTTTGCGCGACTGCTGCCAGAGACAGCGATGCTGATTCGGCAGGCACGATCAGGTTCGCAAAGCCTGATGGCGATGGATGAGCATTTGTTCTGAGGAAGTGAGAAAAATACGGGATTGCGGCCTACGCCGGGGTGAGGCAGGGGATTCGCAACGCATGCGTTGCGCCTGCCGAAGCGGATTAGCTTACACGCCAAGCCGTGGTGCGGTCGTGGTAGGACCGTCATTCCGGCGCAAGTCGACATCTACCGAATAGAAATCAGCGTTACAAGCGATAGGTTCGACCGGTAGCCAGTTTGATGACCATAGCAGTGCAGTGAAATTTTTCAGGGTCATTCCGGCGTAGGCCGGAATCCATGATGAATCAAAGATATCAATCGTCGGGAGTTTTATTTCGTGTCTAATTTCATCGTAAAAAAAGTCGCCGTGCTCGGCGCGGGCGTGATGGGTGCGCAAATCGCCGCGCACTGTATCAATGCGCGCGTACCGGTGATCCTATTTGACCTGCCAGGTAAAGAAGGCCAACCACGCAATGCGCTAGCGACACAAGCCATCGAGCACTTGAAAAAACTCAGCCCTGCGCCGCTAGCCGATGTTGCGCAAGCCGAGTTGATCGAGACGGCGAATTTCGATGACCATCTGGACAAGCTGCTTCAGGCCGACTTGATCATTGAGGCGATCGCCGAGCGTATGGACTGGAAGCATCAGTTGTACGCAAAGATAGGTGCACATATTGCGCCGCAGGCGATTTTCGCGACTAACACCTCCGGCTTATCCATCACCGAGCTAGCCAGCGCGCTGCCGGATGAATTACGTAGCCGCTTCTGCGGGGTGCATTTCTTTAATCCGCCGCGGTATATGCACTTGGTTGAGCTGATTCCGACTGCAGCGACGCAGGGCACTATTCTCGATCAGCTGGAAACATTTTTAACCAGCACACTCGGCAAGGGTGTGGTGAGAGCGATTGATACACCGAACTTCATTGCTAATCGTGTTGGTGTATTCGGCATGCTGGCCACGATGCATGAAGCTGAAAAATACGGCCTCAGCTACGAACTGGTCGATGACCTGACCGGCGCAAAACTCGGGCGCGCCAAGTCGGGCACTTTCCGTACCGCTGATGTGGTGGGTCTTGATACCTTGGGTCATGTCATTCGCACCATGACTGACAAGCTGCCCCAGGATCCTTTTCATTCGCTTTATCAACCGCCTGCTGCGTTGGCGAAATTGATTGCCGATGGCCGGCTCGGACAAAAAACTGGTGCGGGTTTTTTCAAGAAGGTCGGCAAAGATATTCTGCGCTATGACGCTGCCAGCAATGACTATGTCGCAGCAGGAGCGAAAGCGGATGAGCTGATTGTCCGGATGCTGAAAGAAAAAGATCCGGCGAAGCGGATCAAGGCCTTGCATGATTCAACGCATCCGCAAGCCCAGTTTCTATGGGCGATTTTCCGCGACAGCTTTCATTACATCGCGGTTCACCTGGCTGAGGTTGCCGACAACGCGCGCGATCTCGACTTTGCATTGCGTTGGGGCTTCGGCTGGCAACAGGGGCCATTCGAGCTATGGCAGGCTGCCGGTTGGCAGCAGGTCGCGCAATGGGTAAAAGAAGATATCGATGCGGGTCATGCATTGTCGAAGGCACCCTTGCCTGAGTGGGTGTTCGATGGTCGCGATGGTGTGCATTCAGCAGCAGGCTCTTGGTCAGCGGCGCGCAAAGTCTATGTGCCGCGCGCTGACTTACCGGTATATGCACGACAATTGTTTCGTGCCCCCTTGGTGGGATCGAGTACGCCGCACGGTCGTAGTGCCGGTACCACGGTACACGAAGATGATGCGGTACGTCTGTGGCATCAGAACGATGGCGTGCTTGTATTCTCGACCAAGACCAAGCTGCATGTACTGGGCCCGGAGGTAATCACCGGTCTGGAGCGGGCCATCAATGAAGCAGAGCAGAACTATCGCGCATTGGTTATCTGGCACGCGGACTCCGCTGAGGGTGGTGCGTTTTCGGCGGGCGCAGATCTGCAGTCCATGTTGCCGCTATTCATGTCGGGCGGCGCAAAAGCAATCGAGCCTTTCGTGGCACGCTTTCAAAACGCGATGATGCGGGTGAAGTACGCCAATGTGCCGGTTGTCGCAGCGGTCGGCGGATTGGCTTTGGGGGGCGGCTGCGAGTTGATGATGCATGCCAGCCGACGTGTGGTGTTGCTCGAGTCGTATACCGGTTTGGTGGAAGTCGGTGTTGGCTTGGTACCCGCGGGTGGGGGCTTGAAAGAAATCGCACTGCGCTCTGCGCGCGAAGCCAAGGGCAACGATATTTTGCAGTTCTTGAAGCAGCGTTACATGAATGCAGCGACAGCCGCGGTATCAAAATCTGCCCTTGAAGCGAAGAAGATGGGTTACCTGTCGAAAGGCGATGTCATTGTGCTGCATCCGCATGAGCTGCTGCATGTTGCGAGCACGCAGGCGCTGGCATTGGCAGATGCGGGCTATCGCCCGCCACTCGCTTCGTTGATTCCTGTTACTGGCCGCTACGGCAGCGCGACCATCAAGGCGCAACTCGTCAACATGCGCGACGGTGGTTTCATCTCTGCACACGACATGTATATCGGTGAGTTGATTGCCGAGGTGGTGAGTGGTGGTGATATCGAGCCCGGTAGTCGCGTTTCCGAGCAGTGGTTACTGGATCGCGAGCGCGCGGCTTTCATTTCGCTATTGGCGCATCCGAAGACGCAGGAGCGAATCATGGGCATGCTGCAGACCGGCAAGCCGGTAAGGAATTGAACCGTTTGCACGACGAAGTCGGACCAACGGTTCATCCCAGAGAAGGTTGGGATCCATGTTTGGTAAACCTGGGATCCCGGCCTGCGCCGGGATGACAAAATAAAGTACATCGCCTTTTCAGACCTCACCCCGGCACAGGCCAGGGTCCCGAATACATGAATAGCTGAGGACGAAAAATGAGTAAACAACTGCAAGACGCCTATATCGTCTCTGCCATTCGCACCCCAATTGGCAAAGCGCCACGTGGCGTTTTTCGCCATACGCGGCCCGATGATCTATTGGTGCACACGCTGAAGGCAGCGCTGGCACAGGTGCCTACGCTCGACCCGGCAACCATCGAGGATGCGATTGTCGGCTGCGCTTTCCCCGAGGCAGAGCAAGGCTTGAATGTCGCACGTATGGCGGTGCTACTAGCCGGACTACCGAACACCGTGGGTGGTGTTACCGTCAATCGCTACTGTGCTTCTGGCCTGACAGCCATCGCTATGGCGGCGGATCGAATTCGTACCGGTGAGGCGGATGTCATGATTGCTGCAGGTGTTGAGTCAATGTCGGTGGTACCGCTGATGGGCTATCACCCATCATTCAATGCCGGTATTTTCCGTGACGAGAATATCGGCATGGCCTACGGCATGGGCCTGACCGCAGAAAAAGTCGCACAACAATGGAAGATCACCCGTGAGGCGCAAGATACCTTCGCCGTCGAATCACATCGTCGTGCCGTCGCTGCGATCGAGAATGGTGAACGTGATGAAGAGATCACGCCCGTCGAGCTGATCGAGAAGTTTCCGAATCTTGCGACCGGTGAGATTGATATCAAGACCCGAACCATTACCCAAGACGAAGGTATACGCGCCGACACGACCCTTGAGGGGCTGGCAAAACTCAAGCCAGTATTTGCCGCGAAGGGTAGCGTCACCGCCGGCAACAGCTCGCAAACCTCGGACGGTGCGGGTGCGTTGATCTTGGTGAGTGAAAAAATACTCAAGCAATTCAATCTGACGCCCTTGGCGCGCTTCATGTCATTTGCGATTCGTGGCGTGCCGCCCGAGATCATGGGTATTGGTCCTAAAGAGGCGATACCGGTCGCGCTGAAGCACGCCGGCCTCACGCAAGATCAGCTTGATTGGATCGAGCTGAACGAGGCCTTTGCGGCACAAGCACTCGCCGTGTGTAATGATCTCAGCCTTGATCCCGCCAAGGTGAATCCGCTCGGTGGTGCGATTGCCTTGGGTCATCCGCTGGGTGCCACAGGTGCGATCCGTGCTGCGACCGTGATTCACGGACTGCGCCGCCGTAAGTTGAAATACGGCATGCTGACCATGTGTGTTGGTACTGGCATGGGCGCAGCCGGAATTTTTGAAAAGGTCTGAACGTGATCCGTGTTGAAGTTGATGGTGCGGTTGCGACGATTGCATTCAACCGTCCGCAGAAGAAAAATGCCATCACCGCGGCTATGTACCAGCAGGCTGCGGACGCGATGAAGCAGGCGGATGCGAATGAGGTGGTGCGCGTACTCTTGATCACCGGTGATGGTGGTGCCTTCACCGCCGGTAATGACCTCGAAGATTTTCTTCGGAGCCCGCCTCAGGGTGACGATAGTCCGGTCACACAATTCATGAACACCTTGCGTGCGATGACAAAGCCGGTCGTCGCCGCAGTACCGGGTCTGGCCATTGGTATTGGTACGACGCTGCTGATGCATTGTGATCTGGTGTATGCCAGCGAACGCGCAAAGTTTGCGATGCCTTTCACACAGTTAGGCTTGTGTCCCGAGTTTGCATCAAGCGTACTGCTGCCCCGGCTGGCGGGTTATCAGCGTGCCGCTGAAAAACTCCTGCTGGGCGAACCGTTTGATGCAAGTGAAGCCGAGCGTATGGGCTTGGTGAATCGGGTACTCCCGGCTGAAGAACTGATGCCTTTTGTTCAAACCCAGCTGATCAAGCTTGCCGCCTTGCCATCCGAATCGCTGCGCGTGACCAAGCAACTGATGAAAGTTGACCTGCAGACGCCGGTCGACGCCGCAATGCTGTCCGAAATGCAGCATTTCACGCACATGTTGAGCGGCCCGGATGCGAAGGAGGCGTTTGCTGCATTCCTGGAAAAGCGAAAGCCGTGCTTCCGTTGAAGCGCGACTTTGTTCGAGCGGTTGCTAACACAGGTCAGAGCGACAGGGACCGGAAAATCTCTTTAGTTTGCTCTGGTGGCAAATGTATGGCGACTTCTCTGGCAATCAAGGCGCCTATTTCGACAGGCAAGATGGCATTTCTAAATTCTGGTTTACCGAGAATCTCCATGCCAGCGGAAATACCGTAACCAGCTTGAAGTGGTGCATAGAAAGTCGATAGCTTTTCATTTCTGTCGGTAACGTATTTTGATGCCTTGCCAAGACGCATATTGGCGAGCTCACTCGTTGGGCTGTTGCGACTCTCGGAAAAATAAAAATGTTTAATAGAGAAGTTCTGTAAAAGTGCGGATTCAATTTTTCGCTTGGCAGAATCGGAAAAATTTATCGATTGCAGATTGAGCTTTCTTAGCGTTGTTGTGTTTGCAATGAGCGCTGCAATCATGATGGCATGCTGGTCATCGATACCTTCTAAAGTAAGTTTTCGTAGTAAAGGAATGTGCGATGCGGAGTGTATTAGCGCTTCGGATGCGGAGATGCTTTGCGGTAGTCTGATATGAACAGTTTGCAGTGTCGGGTGATTGCGCAGTGCTGTGCAGAGTATGTAGCAGTCTGTGGCGCTCTCGGCATCGAATGTCAGTCGGATGGATTTGAGCCAAGAGTTTTTCTGTAAGGCTTCTGCAAACTGATCGAGTTCCTGCTGACTTCGTGAAATTTTCAGGGACAAATGCCTGAGCTTTGAGCGGGAGGCTTGTAGTTCATGATTCAGGCTTGTATTCAGCGGGGTCAGTAATTCATCAATGAATACTTTCTCGATGCGAGGATGGTCGCGTATTGCATCGCACAGAGCGCTGAGCGGGAAATTCTTGGTACAGGCCTGTTCGCTTGTGGTACCTCGGGCATCGATGAAAATTTTTTTCAACCCGAGGTTGTTTCGCAGCGCCGCGAAAATCGATGAGAACGCCTCCCAGGGGTCCGATATGTCCAGCTGGCATTCTATCGTCAGGGAATTAACTTTCGTATCTCCTTGCAAAAGGTAGAGCCAGTCCTCCAGGTGTGCATCGGTATTTCTAATGAAGAGCTTCGATCGCGTGAAGTTGCCTGTGCCTGCATCTTCCCTATCATCTTGTTCAACGCTGCGGGTACATTCATCCCAAGAATTTTCCTCATCGATGTCCGATGGTTGAAGTCCTCTCATCCACGCATCCCTGATTTCTCCGCGTTGATCGATGCGCGTGTGCATCTCCGGCGAAGCCTGCGCTATCGGAGTAGGCGGAGCGTGATGTCGATCTTGTGCATCGCCGGTCAGGGTTTCGCTCACCGGGAGTTCAGTAGGATTTTCGGAGATTCGTTTCATAGGCGCTTTCTGGAAAGTCTGGTTAGCCAAAGAGATCGTCCACTGGCTCGCAGCGGACCGGTTCTGTACCGATTCGATGCGGCGGGTTCTTCTATGGTGGTTTCGGCGGGGACAACGGTGAAAGCGATACAATCAAAATCGTGAAGCAGGCTAGACAGTCGCTGGCGATCGCGAGATCGCGGGAGGAAGGTCCGGACTCCACAGAGCAGGGTGACGGCTAACGGCCGTCCGCCGTGAGGCGCGGAATAGGGCCACAGAGACGAGCGTATTCAGTTACGGTGAAACGCGGTAACCTCCACTCGGAGCAATTCCAAATAGGCACGCGTTGATGTTGCTCGCGGAGCGTGCGGGTAGG
>CAZLJL010000004.1:0-26987 GCA_964559785.1 uncultured Bifidobacterium sp. | reverse complement strand
AGCGCACCATTTCAATTGACGGCACCAGCTTGCAGATTTCCTCTGCCATCAGGATCTCGCCCTCGGTGGGCGCGCCAAATGACAGCCCGTTTGCTGCCGCTGCCTGTACCGCTTTGATGACCTCGGGATTGGCGTGGCCCACAATTGCCGGACCCCACGAGCCGATGTAGTCGATATAACGCTTACCATCAGCGTCCCAGAAATAAGGCCCCTCGGCGCGGGTAATAAAGCGTGGTGTACCACCCACTGAGCGGAACGCGCGCACCGGTGAATTGACGCCACCAGGTGTGGAGCGCTGCGCGCGGGCGAACAAGCTATCGTTATGAGACACGGTCACCTCTCTCTATATCAATATCGTCGAACTCTGAATTATTTTTCTGCCACGTCAGCTTCGGGCTCGCGCGACCAAAAGTAACGGTCGGGCAAGCGCTTACCCATCCCAAGCCGCAGCGCGTTACCGAGCGCTGCGTGCGTAAACTCTTCTGCTTCCAGTACCGCTTCCGGCACCGCTACACCATTCGCCAGCATGGCACTGATCGCAGCGGAGATCGTACTGCCTGCACCAATGAAGGTACCGGGTAATCGTTGCCGGCGGTCGCTGCGTACCAGGCCCTCGGCACTAAACAGCATATTTTGTACCTGTTGCGCTTCTCCGGGGACGCCGGTGACAAGTACGAATTCGCAGCCGAATTCAATCAGTTGCATTGCGTCGACCTCTAGCGTGTCATCCTCAGTCGGCTCACGCCAGGTTTCTGCCATGCGCGACAGCTCGTCGGCACAAAGCTGCACCAGCGTCGCTTGCGGAACCAGCAGCTGTCGAATCGCCAGCAAGATATCTTCATCGTCACGCTGCTGAGGCAGCAATGAGGAGAAAGGATCCAGCACCATCGGCGCTTGCGGATAGTCGGAAATAATTTCTGCGACTGCAGCGATGGTCTCGAGACTGTCGAGGTGACCTAGCTTGAATGCGGCGACCGGAATATCCTCGAGCAGTGACCGTGCCTGATCCGCGACCCAGTCGGTGTCCATTGGCTGCACATCCTCGACTACCGTCGTATCGCCGACCAGCAGAGCAGTGATCACGCAGACGGTGTGACAGCCCAGCGCACCGCAGGTGGCGAGATCTGCCTGAATACCGATCGCACCGACGGGATCGGCGACGCCGAAGCTCAATACCACCGGTGATGATTGGATTTGCACGAGGAAAGCATTAACATAGTCGGCTGAGCATTTTACTTTAAGGGCCGTACCGTGAGTGACAACAAGAATACCGAGCAAGAATACAAGACATGGATGTGCCTCATCTGCGGCTGGGTCTACGATGAAGCCGCTGGTTTGCCCGACGAAGGCATTGCGCCTGGCACCCGCTGGGACGATGTGCCGATGAACTGGACCTGTCCGGAGTGCGGCGCCCGCAAGGAAGACTTCGAGATGGTCGCCATTTAACGGCGAGGTCTGCAAGATCGCTGCAGTGCGTGCAGGGTGACTCATCGCCCTGCATTTTTTCGTAGATCGCCCAAAGAATTGCTAATCGCGCAGTTCATGCACCGAACTGTCGCCAAAATGACGACAATGGGCAAAGTTTGATTTTTCCTTGTTTGAAGGTGTTGCTCTTTTTGATACAGTCCGCGCCGTTGCTTGCAGATCTGGAGCGGTTGCGCGATGGGGGCTTCACTGGATGGACCACAGATTCTGGTCATCGATGACAGCAGTACGATACGTCGTTCTGCTGAAATTTTTCTGACCCAGGCCGGTTACCCGGTCATCCTTTCTGAAGATGGTTTCGAGGCGCTTGGCATCATTGTCGAGCGTCAGCCTGCACTGATCTTCTGCGACATCCTGATGCCCAGACTGGATGGCTTCCAGACCTGCGCACTGATCCGACACAGCAAGCGCTGTTCTCATATTCCGGTGGTGATGCTGTCCTCCCGCGATGGCTTGTTTGACCGTGCGCGCGGCTTGCTTGCTGGCGCGTCCGATTACCTCACCAAACCCTTTACCAAGGACAGCTTGTTACAGGCGGTGCGCAAGTACGCCCTGCCAACCCAAGCCGCTGCCTGAAGCTTGCCATCCCACCTCAGCTCCCACCACCATGCCGATCAAGCACATTCTTGTCGTTGATGATTCACCGACTGAGCGCCATTTCATCACCGACTTACTGAGTCGTCATGGTTACAACGTCACCACTGCCGACAATGCTGAGGTGGCGATGCTGAAGATCAAGGCACAGCCACCCCAATTAATCCTGATGGACGTGGTGATGCCGGGCTTAAATGGTTTTCATGCTACGCGCGAGATCGCGCGCGACCCAGCGACCCGTGACATACCCATTATTATCTGTAGCAGTAAGCAGCAGGAGACCGATCGTATCTGGGGATTACGTCAAGGCGCGCGCGAGTATCTGGTCAAGCCGCTCGACCCAGACACGCTGTTGCAAAAGATCGCCGCACTTTCTCGTACCTCTGCCTAGTGCGCGTGGAAACATCGGTGGGTACTCGGCTTGGGTCGCTGCACAGCTTTCAGCAGCAGCTCGCCCAGCGTCTGCAGCATGCGCAAAATTCAGCTCGTAGTGCGAATTCCTATCTGGCTTGCGCTATCGGTGCGCGGCACTGGTTATTCGATCTTGCCCATACCGAGGAAATATTAGCCGGCGAGCTGCCGACGCCAGTTCCCTTCACGCGTCATTGGTATCTCGGCCTAGTCAGTCATCGTGGTCAGCTGATGGGTGTCATTGACCTCGACGGTTTCGCCGGTGCTGATCCGAGACCATGGCAGCGCAGCGATCGTTTACTCGTTCTCTCAAGCGCGCTACCAGTGCGTTGCGCTATTCGAGTGACAAAAATAATCGGCATGATCGACCAAGCGAAGCTGACGCCTGTAGCGCCTGCTGCTACATCGCCGATTTGGGCGCCACATCGCTTTAACCATGACGATGGCAGCCACTACCTAGGTGTGGATCTGATGACGCTGATGGCTTTGCCATCATTTCTCGATATTACACAGCACCAAGCCTGATTCATCGTTTTATCCGGAGCATTGCATGGATCCTGACCAACGGCTCGACCTCAACGCATTTCCGACACCCGCCCGACCTGGCGCTCGGTTTGCTGAATGGTGGCGTCTACTACGCTTGTGGCCGCAGACGACACCAGTAAAGTGGAAAAACCAACTCAAACAGTGGCCACTGTCGACGGTACTTCGGTCGCTGAAGTGGTTACTTGGATTATCCTTGATTGTGTTCGCTGCATTAGCTTGGTTCTACACCAATGTCACGCTGACTGCGGCCGTCAAGACGCAAATAGCAAGCGAATTATTGATGCACTCGCAACGCCTCGGTAAGGCTGCGCCAAACGCGGTTCAGGGAAATCGTGACGCATTTCGTCAGCTAGAGCAGAGCCGCGGTGAAATTAATCAAGCGCTCGAGGTACTGGCGCAAGGTGGGCAGTGGCAAGGACATGCCCTTACCAAGGCGGATGATGCGGTGGTCGTGCGCATCGAAGCCATCCGCTCGGCCTGGCAGCGCTCATCGCTCGCGTCGGCACAGTTACTTACCCTGGAAAAGCAGCTCACCGGGTTTCGTAGCACTTTGCAAAAGCTAAACACACTGAATCCGGTATTACTTGAGCTAAGCGAGCAGGTAGCGACTTTACTTGCACAAAGTGGTGCCTCACCGCGTGAGATTGCCGCCGCAGGTCAACTCGTGATGTTGACGCAGCGCCTCGGGAAAAGTGCGAATGAGTTTCTGACACCGGATGGCATCAACCAAGATACTGCATTTCTACTTGGCCGAGACGCGAGTACCTTTAATGACATTGTGCATGCCTTCCTCGATGGCAGCCCCGTACTTCGCCTTCCTGCAGTCACGAATACTGATGCGCGCGGTCGGCTAGCTGAATTGCGTGACCAGTTCGCGATTTATCACCGTGAGCTATCCGGCATTCTTGGTAATCTGAAACACTTCATTGCAGCGAAAGAAGCCGAGCGTCATATCTTCATCGATAATGAATCGCTACGTGAGCGTTTGCTCGCACTACAGCAAGACTATCGCGGTAGTGAAGGTGGTGGTGGCTTGCGCTGGGCACTCGTCATCTCTGCTGTACTGAGTGTGTCGTTGGGATTGTTAGTGGCCGCATTACAGCTGAAGCAGAGTCGCCAACGTACGCTCGAGGCTGAGGAGGCGCGGGCGCAGGCAGAGCAGCAACGTCTCAACGCCCTGGCCGATGAAGAAGAAGCAAGGCGACTCAATCTGCAGAATCAGGCAGCGATACTGCGATTAATGAACGAGCTGCAGGAGGTTGCTGAAGGTAATCTCACCATACAGGCGACGGTATCCGAGGACATTACCGGTGCAATCGCTGATTCGGTCAACTTCACGCTGGATGAGTTACGCCGCTTATTGGGCAAGGTCAGAGCCACGGCGCAGCAAGTCGCCAGTAGCTGCGCGACTGCGCAAGGTATCTCTGGTGATTTGTTGGGACTTGCAGCGCGGCAGTCGCAAGAGATCCAGCAAACCGGTCAAGCCGTACTACGGATGGCGCAACAGATTCACCAAGTGTCCCGTGCAGCAAGTGAATCGGCGGATGTGGCACAGGCGTCGCTGAGTGCAGCAATACAAGGCGAGACCGCGGTGCAAGATGCGATTGGCAGCATGCAGCAACTACGCGAGCAGATGCAAGAGAGTGCGAAGCGCATCAAGCGATTGGGCGATTCCTCGCTGGAGATCGGTGACATTGTTGATTTGATTGCCGGGATCACCGAGCAAACACAAGTATTGGCACTGAATGCCGCGATTCAAGCAGCGTCGGCGGGTGAAGCGGGGCGCGGTTTTGCCGTGGTGGCGGAGGAGGTGCAGCGTCTGGCTGAACGTTGCGGTGACGCCGCGCGCCAGATTGCGCAGTTGGTGAAGACAGTGCAAGCCGATGCACAAGAAGCAGTTGCGGCCATGGAGCGCTCGACGCAGCGCGTGGTCGAGGGCGCGCAACGCTCCGACAGTGCGGGCGCCGCGCTCGGCGAGATTCATCGTATCTCTCAGCACTTGGCTGATCTGATTCGTGGTATCTCGGCTGCTGCGGGTGAGCAAACCACCCTGGCGGATCATGTTGCGCACAATATCGACAGCATCTTGACCGTCACCGAGCACACCCGTCAGGGTACGCAAATGACCGCTGCCTCGGTGAGCGAACTGGCACATCTGGCAGACGAGCTAAGTGGTGCAATCAACCGCTTCCGCATTGATGCCTAGGCGACTGTGACAAACATGGCGAGTGATCTGGTCGCAAGTGAACAGCCGATCGCTTGGCTGGCGGTGCTGTCAGCGGAGATGGAACGAAGCTTGACTGAGCTGACGTTGTCATTGCGCGAGGTGGGTCAAGCAAGCATCGACCCAGCACCATTGGCAGATGCTGCACGACGATTGGCGCAGATTCAAGGTGCGCTATCAATGATCGATCAACCTGGGCTAGCGGCGCTTGCGCAGTTGGTTCGAGACCAGTTGATCACCTCGGGACAGCCTGGCACGACAGCGCGGTATTCGAGCGATGTGATCGTGCAGCGATTTCAAACTTTCCTGCGAAAGGCGCTCGAACACCTATTACATGGCAATACGCTAACCACTGGCGAGTTACTGCGATTCTGGCATCAGCAGGTAGCGATAGGCGGGCCGACTATGCTGCAGCCTTCCTTGCTAGTAAAACTAGATATTGAGCCGCACGCGCTGCATGAACTTCTGACCAATGGCCTACCACCGGATGCAACGGATCCGTCACCTATCGATCCTGATCAATCACTACTAAAGCTGTTGCGGGCACAGGATGAACTCACCCTGCGCCAAGCGGTGCAGCCGATCGAAGCCTTGTTTGCCTGGGCCGCTGCTCAAGTCTACCCTCGCCATGAGTACGTTTATTGGCAGGCAGTACAGGCCTGTTTAATTGAATACACGATGTCGGGTGGCGATGCTACACGTATCAAGAAAATTGCAGCGACGGGTGTTCGTTTGCTTCGATTAAGCGATATTGAAAGTGCTTCAACTCTAGAGGCTGCACTGGGATCTTTGACTCGCGATGCACTGTTCGAATTGGCGCAGCGACCAGTGCAGAGTGCGCTTGCGCGCGCAGTGGTACGTATATTTCGTATTGAGCAGCAGTTTGCTGTACCTGCTCATGGCATCACGATTGATACCACAAGCGAACATGACTTAGCCGCATGGACTAGTACGCTTAATGCACTGATTTCTGCGATCGAAGCTAAATCTGAGTGTATTACTGATTCGGCATCCTGGGAGGCACTGATTGATGCTGCCGCCGCCTCGGCGCCGCTGTCAGCCGTGGTCGAGCCATTAAAGGACATGGTCGCTCAAATCACTTCACAGTCCCCCGATCCGATCCGTTGTGAAGGTCTCGCTGCCGGCTTGTGCTATCTGCGTGATGAAGTTGATGCCAAAGCACTGGTTATTGCTATCCATACGATGCAGCGGCTCCTGATTAGTCATGAGCCGAAAGAGTACCTCAATCAATTAGGGCAGCTGTCGCGTACAGAAAGTGCAGATCGTTTGTTCATGGTGTTGGTAGCTGCGATACAAGCTGATATGACGCAGGTGGAGCAATTGCTTGATGCTGAACCGCCGGTCGACATCACCACTGGCTTAACGGCGGCAGTGGCAGTACTGAAACGTATTGCGGGTGCGTTGCAGTTAGTGGGGCTGAGTGAGGAACGTGAGCAGGTCATGCTGCTATGTGATGCACTACGTGAACAAGCGACCGACGCCTGGCTTAATGAGTCATTCGCGCAGCAGTGGGTATGTCTGCAGACAACATTGGTGCAACTCCCCTGGCAGAAAACACTGAACACCAAGCAAGTGCATCAGTCTGCTGATGGGCTGGATCGTATCTTTATCGAAGAAGCGCGCACCTTGTTGAACGGTATGCGCGACCACGCAGCCAACGATGATTTTGCGCGCTTGGCTCACATTGCACATACCTTGGGGGGCTGCTCTGCAACTGTTGGCTTCAGCGGTTTGGCGGAGTTGGCATTGGCGCTAGAGTCGACACTTGAGCAGCTGCTAGCACGTGGATCGATGATAGATGCATCTCGCCTTGAAACAGTGCTAGTGACTGTGTCTGATCTGCTGGAGGGTTTTGCAGATCAGGGCATACGCGGTGAAGCATCTGAATTAGTGCAGTGCCTGCGTGATGACTTATTGGCGCCGATGCCCAATCATGCAGAACGGGCGCTTAATCTCGCTGCCGATAAATTCGACCAAGAAGCTGTCGAGCCTATTCGTCGTCCGGCAATGGACGATGTGGTCATGGACACTGCTCATTGTGTATCGTCGATCATAAACGCGTCAGTCGTCTCGGCGCAGGCTGCTGGTGAGAGTAGCGAGGAAAAGTTATCAGCACCAATATCAGTAGACACGCCGTCACCATCACCATCACCGCCAGTATCAGAGACTAATCCGATCATCCCTGGACCAAATTGTTCGGATGAATGTGATGAGCATGATGAGCTGTACGAGCTTTTCAAGTTAGAGGCGGCTGACTTGCTGCCGCAACTTGAATACGCCCTGCGACAGTGGGAACAGCATCCCGACGACAGCTCGCACCCTGCGCACTTGCTCCGGGTGTTGCATACCCTAAAGGGCAGTGCACGAATGGCTGGCCAAGATGCGCTAGGTACGGAATTTCATCAGGCCGAGGCTGAGGTCAGTGCACTATTACATCAGTCATCGAGTGACATCGCACACGCCATCGCAGAATTACTACGCCGGGTAGATTTCTGGATGTATACGTTGACACAGCCCTCGGCTGCGTCCCCGGAAAACGCCTCACTCACAGAATTTTCTTTTGCGACTGAAGGCGATGCGAGTAGTCAAGCGTCGTTGGTGAATGACCTTACGTCAAGCCCCACATCAGTCATGCTGTCCGAGCTGGAAACGCCGCCCGATAAATTGGGTAGCTCAGCACTGCCGCCGAAGATGCGAGCGGAAAAGCATTTGCCGATGCTTCGGGTACGCGCCGACCGACTCGGTCAATTTGCCGATACCAGCGCAGAGCTATGGCGCAGTAATGCACGACTACGCGAACTCCTGCAGGAGCAGCGGCATTCATTTGATGATATGTCCGATGATCTCAGCAGACTGCGCGCGCAGCTGCGTGAGTTGGAAATTGAGGCTGAGTCACGCGTATTGGCGCGGTCGAGTCAGGGGGCGGCAACGGACTTTGATCCGCTTGAGTTTGATCGATATACCCGCTTGCATGAGCTCACCCGACTGATGGCGGAAAGCATTACCGATATCGTCGGTGCACAGCGTGAATGGTCGGTGCAGTTGGAGCAGCTGACCACGGCGACTGCTGAGCAGCTACGGGACTTGCGCCGCCAACAAGCCGAGCTGCAAGCCGTGCGCGCTCAGCCTTTACAGTCTGTTGAGGCGCGACTACGCCATGTGCTGCAGCAGGCTGCACGCGAAGTCGGTTGTGAGGTCTCATTAGTACTGCGTCAGGGCTCGGTCGAGATCGAGCGTGTGCTGCTCGATCGATTGCTGGGCCCGCTGGAGCATCTGTTGCGGAATGCTGTCGTCCATGGCATTGAGCAGCCGCAGCAGCGGCAATCACTAGCTAAAGCACCGAGTGGACAGGTGGTGATCAGCGCAGCAATGACAGGAAACGAGTTACAACTCATCGTGCAAGACGATGGGCGTGGCTTGGACATGCAGAGGATTCGGCAACGTGCCTTGGAAGCAGGTCTGCTGCAAGCAGGTGACGATATCGATGAGCACGCGTTGAGCGAGCTGATTTTTGCACCCGGTTTGTCTACCGCGACCGAGGTGACGAACTTGTCCGGCCGCGGTATCGGTATGGATGCAGTCCGTGCCGAGCTGCACGCGATGGGCGGTCAGATCGAGGTCGAGAGCGAAGCAGGTCAGGGGTGTTGTTTCACGCTGCGAATACCCGTGGGCTTGACCAGCGTCATGGTGGTGTTAGTGCGTGCTGGTCAGTGGCGCATTGGCCTGCCTGCGGCACTGGTCAAGCAAGCGCTGCAGATAGACGTAGAAAAGATTCGCTCAGACGGTCAGCAGCACCAGATCGATTGGCAAGGTATATCAGTGCCGCTACGCCATCTTGGCCAAACTTTGGGTGATACGGGTACATCGGTTAATAAAGGGCGTGTGCCTGTCGCCATCATGAGCGATGGCGACAAAACTATCGCCTTGCAACTAGATGCTATCGAGGGTCAGCGCGAACTGATCATCAAGCACCCGGGGCCGCAGCTATCGCGGGTACCGGGCCTGTCTGGGGCGAGTGTGCTGGCCGACGGCGCGATCGCGCTCATCCTTCATCCCTTCCGCTTGCCTGAAACGGCGCCATCGCCATTACCCTCAGTCCCAGAGCGGCAATCACCGACGGTACTTATAGTGGATGATTCATTGACGGTACGGCGTGCCAGTCAGCGATTACTTGAGCGTCACGGTTATGCCGTTGCGTTAGCGCGAGATGGTGTCGAGGCCTTGGCATATGTGCGAAATACCCAACCGGCACTAATACTGCTTGATATCGAGATGCCGCGCATGGATGGCTTCGAATTGCTTGCCACCTTGCGCGACGATGAGCGCTGGCGTGACATACCGGTGGTAATGATCACATCGCGCATGGCCGATCGGCATCGCCAACGCGCCTTGCAGCTCGGCGCTAACGCCTACCTGGGCAAGCCCTACCGCGAAGAGACTTTACTTGCGCAGCTGACTCAGCTGCTGGCAGATGAGCGATCGACGCAGAGTGAGCACAACATCATTAGCGAGGGCATGACCGAGAGCGTGGAAGACTAGCTAGGTTCAGGATTTTTTGACGACAGCGTAGCGCGCCAGGGTATTTTTCCTTGCTTCATCATGTACCACGATCGGTGCCGGATAATCTTTACCAATCGTGACGCCCGCCATGTCCAGCGTCATGCTCGGCGCCAGCCATGGCGCATGAATGTGTTTTGCGTCGAGCTTATCGAGTTGCGGCAGGTAGCGCTTGATGAATTTGCCTTCGGCGTCAAATTTCTGTGATTGGGTAATGGGATTAAAAATGCGGAAGTAGGGCTGTGCATCGCAGCCCGATGATGCGGCCCATTGCCAACCGCCATTGTTTGCTGCTAAATCAAAGTCGTTCAGCTTCTGCGCGAAGTACGCCTCACCACGTCGCCAGTCGATGCCCAGATCCTTGATAAGAAAGCAAGCGGTCACCATGCGCAGACGGTTATGCATATAACCGCTACGATTTAGTTGCAGCATGGCGGCATCGACCAGTGGGTAGCCGGTGCGACCCTCGCACCATGCCGCGAATAACGCATCTGCTTGCGCGCCTTCTTCCCATGCAATCCGGTCGTACTCTGGCTTGAATGCAGCGCCCTGCGCGACCTTGGGGTGGTGATGCAGAATCATGAAATAGAAATCACGCCAGATCAGCTCCGCCAACCAGACTGCGGCGCCATCGGCTCTGGTGCCAGATCGGATCGCATCCATCGCATGTCTGGCCAGTGCGCGTATGGAAACCGTACCAAAGCGCAGATGCACCGATAGATAGGAAGGCCCTTTGATCGATGGAAAGTCACGCGCCTCCCCATAGCGCGATAGTCGTGGCAGAAAATCATCCATCAGCATTTGCCCGCCTTGCATACCGGTGGGCAGATGTTGTGCGCTGAGGTCGATCTCCTCGAACCCCATCTCGGTCAGCGAGGGCATCACCGGGGTGGGTGAGGGTAGTGCCAGTTGCCCGGGTTTAGGTTGTACGTGCCAGTGGGGGATGAGCGAACTATCCAGCATACCGGGGGTGGGCTGGAATTTTTTCAGCCAGGCATTCTTGTACGGTGTGAATACCGAGAATGGATTACCGACCTGTGACAGTACTTCGTCTTTTTCGAAAATCACCTGATCCTTGAAGCTGAACAACTGGCGTTGCTGCTGAGCGAGCGCATCGGCAACGTCGTGATCACGCTGCTTGGCGTAGGGCTCGTAGTCGTGATTGCAGAAAACGGCGTCGATATCCAGTTCTTGCGCTAACGTCGGGATCGCCTCGCACGCGCGCGCATGCTTCACGATCAGCCCGCCGCCGTGCTGCTGGAGTTCCGCATCCAATTCGCGCAGGCTGGCGTGAATGAAAGCGACCCGCCTGTCCAGGCTGCCATGGGCCAGCAGCGGGTCGAGGATATCCTTGTCAAAAATGAAAACGCAGAATACCTGCTTGGCGCTGGCGAGCGCGTGATGCAGTGCTGCATGGTCGAAGCTCCGCAGGTCACGGCGGAACCAAACGAGCGCGCGGTCGTAAGTGGTCATGAGATGGTCGGGTATGAAATTGAACGCCAAGCCGGCCAGTGTAACGGCGCAGCGGTGATGGCGTGTAATGCTGCTAAAATGCGTCCCATGGCCAAGCAAGGCAAGTCGCATTCCGCCGAGACCACCGCGCCAGGCGCGGGCCGCGTCGATTTTTTTCCAAACCTTCCTGATTTGCAGCTCGCCGATCATTTCCTGATCGCGATGCCGTCCATGCTCGACCCGGTATTTGGTGGCACTGTGGTCTACTTGTGTGAGCACAATAGCGATGGCGCGCTCGGTATGATTATCAACCGACCGACTGATATGACCATGGGCGTCTTGTTCGAGCGTCTCGAGTTGTCGCTAGAGATCGGTGCCCATGATGGCATGTCGCCCTCCGGCAAGCCGGTGTTGTTTGGTGGACCCGTGCAAGTCGAGCGGGGTTTTGTCTTGCATGCACCGCGTGAGCGTTACAGTTCCTCGTTAGTAGTGTCTGACGATGTGGTGCTGACCACCTCGCGCGATGTCCTGGAGCAGGTGGCGGCGGGCAATGGTCCGGAGCGTCTGATCATCACGCTCGGTTGCGCTGGCTGGAGCGCGGGTCAACTCGAGGAAGAAATTTTGCGCAATGGCTGGCTGACGGTGAAAGCCGATCCGGCGATTTTGTTTGATGTGCCGATCGAAGAGCGTTTCTCGGCAGCGATGCATCTGCTCGGCTTTGATCCCGCTGATCTGGCCGGTGAAGCCGGCCATGCATGAGCACCATCATCGCATTTGATTTTGGTTTGAAGCGAATTGGCGTGGCAGTGGGTAATACCCTGCTGCGGCAGGCGACACCGCTGCCAGTGATTGAGGCGGCGAGCAATGATGAGAAATTTGCGGCGATCGGTACGTTGGTGGACGCCTGGCAGCCATCGACCCTGGTGGTTGGATTGCCGCTCCACCCGGATGGCGCCGAGCATGCCATGACGGTGCGCTGCCGACGGTTCGCGAACCAGCTGCACGGTCGTTACGCTATCCCGGCGATACTGGTAGATGAGCGATACAGCTCCGCGGTGCTGCCGCAGCGACGTGGTGAACACATGGACAGCGAGTCGGCAGCGCTGATCCTGCAACAATATTTTGATCAACATGAATCCAACTGAACTCGACGCCGAAGCCTTGTACGCGCAACTGGAAGCGCAGGTGCTGTCAGGTTTGCTCGGCGCAGGCGAGGTCGCTGTCGTAGGTATCTACTCTGGTGGCGCCTGGCTAGCTGATCGTCTTGCGCGGCGCCTCGGCAGCACCGACATTGGCTATATCGATGTCTCGTTTTACCGGGATGATGTGGCCGAGCGTGGTTTATCCGCCGAGGTCAAGCCCAGCCAAATTCCCTTCGAGGTTGAGGGCGCTTCAATCTTGTTAGTGGATGACGTGCTCTACACCGGACGCACGACACGTGCAGCGATCAATACCTTGTTCGACTATGGCCGCCCTGCAAAGGTCATGCTCGCTGCCTTGATCGATCGCGGTGATCGCGAGCTACCGGTGGCGGCCGACTTTGTGGCGCACACGGTCAAACTGACCAAGCAGCAGCAACTGGTACTTCATAAAGATGATGATGGACGCTTCAACCTGACGATCGAGCATGTATAACCCGCAACTGAACAAACACGGCGAGCTGCAGCACTTGCTCACGCTAGAGGGGCTGCCAGCAGCCATCATCACGCGTATTCTGGATACGGCCGCTTCTTTTGTGAGCGTCAGTGATCGAGAAGTGAAAAAAGTACCCCTGATGCGCGGCAAGAGTGTGTTCAACTTGTTTTTCGAGAACAGCACGCGCACTCGAACCACCTTCGAGATTGCCTCCACGCGCTTGTCGGCCGATGTCATCAATCTGAATATCTCGGCGTCGTCGGCCAGCAAGGGCGAATCCTTGCTCGACACGATCGATAATCTGTCGGCCATGCATGCCGATATGTTTGTAGTGCGTCATGCCCAATCCGGTGCGCCGTACCTGATTGCCAAACACTTGGTCGATACCGGTCAAGACCATGTGCATGTGGTGAATGCCGGCGATGGTCGACACGCACACCCGACCCAGGGTCTGCTCGACATGTACACCATCCGGCACTACAAAAAAGATTTCCATAATCTGACGGTAGCGATTGTGGGTGACATTCTGCACAGCCGTGTCGCGCGCTCGGATATTCACGGGCTGACTACGCTGGGGGTGCCCGAGGTACGTGCTATCGGACCGCGCACGCTACTCCCTACAGCGCTGGAGCAGATGGGTTTACGCGTGTTCAACGACATGAATGAGGGTTTGAAGGACGTCGACGTCATCATCATGCTGCGGCTGCAGAACGAGCGCATGACGGGTGCCTTGCTGCCCTCGGCACAAGAATATTTCAAGAGTTATGGCCTGACACCCGAACGACTCGCGCTCGCCAAACCTGACGCCATCGTGATGCATCCGGGTCCGATGAATCGCGGTGTGGAAATCGACTCTGCGGTAGCAGATGGTGCGCAGGCAGTGATCCTGCCACAGGTTACTTTCGGCATCGCGGTAAGAATGGCCGTCATGAGCATGTTGGCATCAGCGTGATGAGCATAACCACCACCATGAACATCGAGATCAAGCACGGCCGCGTTATCGACCCGGCCAACGGTATTGACGCTGTACAGGATATCTATATTGCTGACGGCCGTATCGCGGCCATCGGCAAAGCGCCGGCAGAGTTTCGTGCTGAGCACGTCATAGACGCCACAGGTTTGGTCGTTGCGCCGGGCTTGGTTGATTTGAGCGCGCGTTTGCGTGAGCCGGGTTATGAATACAAAGCCACGCTCGAGTCCGAGTTGGATGCAGCAGTCGCCGGTGGGGTGACCAGTTTGTTATGCCCGCCCGATACGGATCCTGTGCTGGATGAACCGGGCTTGGTCGAGATGCTGGTGCATCGTGCTCGCCTCTTGAATCAATCGCATGTCTATCCGCTAGGTGCCTTGACCGTGGGCCTGAAAGGCAAGGAGCTCACCGAAATGGCGGAGCTAACCGAGGCTGGTTGTGTCGGTTTTGCGCAGGCGGAGGAGCCGGTGCAGGACACCACAGTGCTGATGCGTGCGATGCAATACGCGAGCACGTTTGGCTACACGGTCTGGTTACGCCCGCAAGATCCGTATCTTGGTCGAGGCGGTGTAGCACATGCGGGCCCATTAGCCTCGCGGCTCGGCTTGTCCGGTGTGCCCGTCACCAGTGAGACCGTCGCGCTGCACACGATCTTTGAATTGATGCGCAGCACAGGAGCGCGTGTACATATCTGTCGAATCTCGTCAGCAGCCGGCATTGCACTGGTGCGTACTGCGCGTGCCGAGGGCTTGCCAGTGACCTGCGATGTGAGCGCGCACCATATCCATCTGACCGACAATGACATCGGGTTTTTTGATCCGAATGCGCGCATTACACCGCCGTTGCGTGGCCAGCGCGACCGTGACGCTATCCGTGCCGCGCTGCTCGATGGGACGATCGATGCGATTTGCTCTGACCACACGCCCCTGGATGAGGAAGAAAAATTGCTGCCATTCGGCGAGGCGTCGCCAGGCGCTACCGGGCTTGAGTTGTTGTTGTCGCTCGCGCTCAAGTGGGTAGAGGAAGGTGAGAGCAGCGGTGCCAGCCTTGCCCGCGCGATTGCACGTATTACCTGCGACGCAGCCCGAATTGCGGGTATCGAGGCCGGTAGCTTATCGGTCGGTAGTGTTGCAGATGTCTGCGTGTTCGATCCAGCCGTGCGCTGGAAAGTGGAGCCTGCTGCCTTGCGCAGTCAGGGCAAGCACACGCCATTTTTGGGCTACGAATTGTCGGGTCAGGTCAAACACACGATCGTCTCGGGCCGTCACGCCTTTAGCCGCTGATCATGTCAGGCATGTAATGAAGTACTGGCGATTGGCGCGCTTGGTCCTGCATTTGCTGGTCGGTCTCGGCAAAGTAGCGTTGCTATTTCCTTTTCTGGGTGCAGTCGGCCGCGAGCGCCGGGTGCAGCGTTGGTCGCGGCAACTCGTCACGATCTGTGGTGTCCGCATGCGTTTCGATGAAACACTGCAAAGCATGCCGGCATCACCCGCCCTGATTATCTGTAACCATATTTCCTGGCTCGATATTTTCGTCATCAATACGCTGCACAGCTGCCGGTTTGTGGCGAAATCGGATATCCGCAGCTGGCCGTTGATTGGCTGGTTATGCGAACACACCGGTACCATCTTCATCGCCCGAGGTCGTGCGCGTGATGTGAGGCGGATCTACGAGGGGCTGGTAAAAAGTATTCATGATGGCGAGCGCGTTGCGTTCTTCCCCGAAGGTACTACGGCGCCGCAAGGCTCGGTGCTGCCATTTCACGCCAACTTGTTTGAAGCCGCCATTGAGGCTGAGGTGCCGGTACAGCCATATGCGATTCGCTATGTCGATGCGGAGGGTGGTCTGCACGACGCTGCGGATTTTGTCGGTGAGATGAGTTTTGTACAAAGCGTGATTGCGATCATGAATAGCGGTGGCATGACGGCTGAATTGATCCGATTACCATTCATACCGACTACAGGCGCACATCGGCGTGAGTTAGCCAAGAAGGCACATGACGCTATTGCCAGCGTGCTTCTGCCTAACCCGGCATTTGATGACGCGGGCAATCTACTTGCATCAAGGTCCTATCCGAAAGCCTCAGCGCGCTGAGCTTGCCGCCCCAGACGCAGCCGCTGTCCAGGCCGCATAAATTTTCGCGTTGCAGGATACCCAGCGTTGACCAGTGGCCGAACAGTACCGGTACATCGGCGGTGCGTCTGCCCGGCACATCGAACCAGGGCATGAACCCGGCTGGTGGCGCGCCGGGCCCTTCTTTGGTGGCGAATTCCATCTCGCCCTCAGCGCTGCAGAATCGAAGTCGTGTTAACGCGTTGACGATACAGCGAAGGCGTTCATCACCCTGCAGCGACTCTGACCAACGTGCGGGATGATTGCCATACATGGCGCGCAGGAAATCAAGCCAATTGGCCGATTGCAAGCGTGTCTCGACCTCAGCGGCGAGCGACAAGACTTGCGTTGCATGCCAATGTGGAAGGATACCGGCGTGGACCACCAGCCAGCCATCGGCCATCAGCGCCAAGGGCTGATGACGCAGCCAGTCGAGTAGTTCGTCGCGATCGGGAGCATTCAGGATCTCGTCGATCGTATCGCTAGGTGTCGGCGCACGCACGCCGTGGGCTGCCGCGAGCAAGTGCAGGTCATGGTTACCGAGTACGGTACGCGCGCGTGGCCCCATCGCCTTTATCCGGCGTAGCGTTTGCAGGGATGCCGGGCCACGATTGACCAGATCCCCGACAAACACCAGCTGTGCGCCCGGCGATGATGCGTCGATCTTTGCCAGCAGATGGTGAAGTTCATCCGCACAGCCCTGCACATCACCAATCGCAAATGTCTCCATATTCCTTGAAAATCCGGCGAAATCCCGCAAACGCCCATTGTAGTGATTGCATTCGGCCGCAGCTACTCACGTAAAATGGCGGCTATTCAGATCTTGACTGCATTAGCGAACTTGCAAGGATACCCATGATTCTCGTGACCGGTGGCGCTGGCTTCATAGGCGCCAACTTCGTGCTGGATTGGCTGGCCACTAGCGATGAGCCTGTCATCAATCTTGACAAGCTGACCTACGCCGGTAATCCGGACAACCTCAGTAGCTTGCAAGGCGATACGCGCCATGTATTCGTGCACGGCGACATCTGTGACCGTGCGCTGGTATCTTCCTTACTCGACAAGCACAAGCCTCGTGCCATCGTTCACTTCGCCGCCGAGAGCCATGTTGATCGCTCTATTCACGGCCCCGGCGATTTCATTCGCACTAACGTCGACGGTACCTTCAGCCTGTTGGAGGCCGCACGTGCTTACCTGAGCACGCTGGATGATGCAGCCAAGACAGCTTTCCGATTTCTGCATGTCTCCACAGACGAGGTCTTCGGTACGCTGTCGCCAACGGATCCGGCGTTTTCAGAAACTACGCCGTACGCACCCAATAGTCCTTACTCAGCCTCGAAAGCGGCCAGTGATCATTTGGTACGTGCCTGGCACCATACTTACGGATTACCGGTCGTCACCGGTAATTGCTCGAATAATTATGGCCCGCTGCAATTCCCGGAGAAGTTGATACCGCTGATCATCGCTAATGCGCTGGCGGGTAAGCCCTTGCCGATTTATGGCGATGGACAGCAAGTGCGTGACTGGTTGTATGTCGGTGATCATTGTGCTGCGCTACGTCGGGTGCTCGAAGCCGGTCAACTCGGTGAAACCTATAACATCGGTGGCTGGAATGAGAAAGCGAATCTCGATGTAGTGCACACCTTATGTGCCTTGCTCGATGAATTGAAACCTGCGGCGCAGTCTTACAAAGCACAAATCCAATTCGTTACTGACCGGCCTGGTCATGACCGTCGCTACGCAATCGATGCACGCAAAATCGAGCGTGAACTCGGCTGGAAGCCGGCCGAAACCTTCGAGACAGGCATGCGTAAAACCGTGCAGTGGTACCTCGATAACCAGCAATGGGTTCGCAAGGTACAGTCGGGTGAGTACCAACAATGGATGGCAAAAAACTACGAACAGCGTCAGGAGGCACAGCGATGAACCGGCGCGGCATTATTCTTGCCGGTGGCTCCGGCACCCGGCTATACCCGGCGACGATGGCGGTATCAAAACAGCTGCTGCCAGTCTATGACAAGCCGATGATTTACTACCCGCTGACCACGCTGATGCTGGCGGGCATGCGCGATATTTTGCTGATCTCGACACCGCAGGACACGCCGCGCTTCGAGCAGCTACTAGGTGATGGAAGTCAGTGGGGTTTGAATATCCGCTATGCGGTACAGCCTTCACCGGATGGATTGGCGCAGGCTTTTATTATTGGCCGTGAATTTGTCGGTCAGCAGCCATCGGCGCTCATCCTTGGTGACAACCTTTTCTACGGTCACGAGCTGGATGCCAAACTCACCGCAGCCAACCGTCGGGACGCGGGTGCGACAGTGTTTGCGTACCACGTGACGGATCCCGAGCGCTATGGCGTCGTGGCATTTGATGATCAGCGACGCGCCATTAGTATCGAAGAAAAGCCGATACAACCAAAATCCAATTATGCCGTTACCGGCCTGTATTTTTATGACACGCAGGTATGCGATATTGCAGCCTCGATCAAACCATCAGGCCGCGGCGAGTTAGAGATTACCGATGTCAACCGTATCTACCTCGAGCAAAACCAATTGCAGGTGGAGGTGATGGGGCGCGGTATGGCTTGGCTGGATACAGGTACCCATGAGTCCCTGCTCGACGCCAGCCATTTCATCGCTACCCTTGAAATGCGCCAAGGCTTGAAGGTGGCGTGTCCGGAAGAAGTTGCCTTTCGCAAGCGCTATATCGATGCCGCCCAACTCGAAAAGTTGGCCGAGCCAATGAAGAAAAATGCCTATGGCCAGTATCTGCTACGCCTGTTGCACGAAAAAGTGTTCTGATTCATGAATATCATTCGTACCGATATACCGGATGTCCTGATCATCGAGCCCAAGGTCTTTGGCGATACGCGCGGCTTCTTCTTCGAGAGCTTCAATCAGCGACAGTTTGAGCAGCTCACCGGGTTTGCACCCAATTTCGTACAAGATAATCACTCGCGCTCGGCGCGCGGCGTTTTGCGCGGCTTGCATTATCAGATTCAACAGCCACAGGGTAAGCTGGTGCGGGTGATCGCGGGTGAGGTGTTTGATGTTTGCGTCGACATGCGCCGCGCTTCACCGAGCTTTGGTCAGGCGGTATATGTCACGCTGTCGGCCGACAATCATCGGCAGTTATGGATTCCACCGGGTTTTGCACATGGTTTTTTGGTGACCAGTGAATCCGCCGATTTTGTTTACAAGACTACCGACTACTACGCGCCGGAGCACGAGCGCTCGGTCCTGTGGAATGACGCGGCACTTGCGATTCCCTGGCCACTGCAAGGCGAGCCCTTGCTGTCTGCCAAAGACAAAGCCGGCACGCCATTGGCGCAGGCCGAGACCTTCGAATGAGAATACTGGTGCTTGGCCGCAGCGGTCAGGTGGGTACCGCGCTCACGCAATCGCTGCAGGGGCTGGGCGAGTTAATCGCGTTGGATCGTGCGCAACTTGATCTGACTAACCCCGATGCGATCCGCACCACCTTGCGTGAAATTCAGCCGCAGATCCTCATCAATGCCGCAGCGTATACCGCGGTCGATGCTGCGGAATCCGATCAGGCGATGGCATTCCAGATTAATGCCGTAGCGCCTCGGGTGATGGCAGAGGAGAGTGAACGCCTTGGTGCTGCACTGATTCATTACTCAACCGATTATGTGTTTGACGGTGGCAAGCAGGGCGCATGGATGGAGGATGATGCGACTGCACCGCTGTCTGTCTATGGGCATAGCAAACTGGCGGGCGAGCAAGCGATCACCGATGTCGGTGGCACTCACCTGATTCTTCGAACCAGCTGGGTGTACGGTTTACACGGCAAGAATTTCTTGCTGACCATGTTGAAGCTGGCCGAATCTCGCGATTCGCTTGCGATTGTGGATGATCAGATTGGCGCGCCGACTTGGGCGCTTACTATTGCGGATGCGACGTCTGCCATTATTCGTGATGCAGGTGAACCTGCACAATTGGCGGCACTGTCAGGCATTTATCATCTCTGTGCAGGTGGTCATACCAGCTGGTTCGGTTTTGCGCAGGCGATTTTTTCGCATGCCTCCGTGCAGCGCAAGCCACAACTGCGTCCTATAACCACAGCCGAGTATCCGACACCTGCACAGCGTCCCCACAACTCCATATTGAATACCGATAAGTTTCGTCGCAGCTTTGGCGATCTACCGACCTGGGACGACGCACTGCAGACGTGTCTGCAAATGCGCTCTGGCTTGATCAGTTAAACGGATGAATTCAAAAGTAAGCACACTATGAGCAAAGCGACACTGACCCCTGGAATTTTTAAAGCCTACGATATTCGCGGTGTGCTCGGCAGCACACTCGATACAGCCATAGCAGAACAGATCGGCCGTGCGTTTGGTACGGCGGTCAATGCCAAGGGCGAACGCACGGTAGTAATTGGTCGCGATGGGCGTTTATCCGGGCCCGAACTATCAGCCGCGCTGGCGAAAGGCTTACAGGCAGCGGGTATCGACGTCATCGATATCGGCATGGTCGCGACACCGATGCTGTATTACGCGACACATCAACTGGCCGCGCACAGTGGCATCATGGTGACCGGTAGTCATAATCCGCCCGATTACAACGGCTTCAAGATGGTGCTGTCGCGCGAGGCGATTTACGGTGAGGCAATTCAATCACTGTATCGCCGTATCCAGACACAGGATTTCAGCAGCGGGCAGGGCGAGTATACCCAGCACAATATTCGCGAGGCCTACCTTGAGCGCATCCTGTCAGATGTCAAACTTGCGCGCCCGATGAAGATTGCAATCGATTGTGGCAATGGGGTAGCCGGTAGTATCGCAGGCGATTTATATCGTGCCTTGGGTTGCGAGGTCACTGAGCTGTACTGCGAAGTCGACGGAAATTTCCCCAACCATCATCCCGACCCCGCGCATTTAGAAAACCTGCAAGATCTGATTCAGGCGCTTGCTAACGGTGATGCAGAGCTTGGCCTTGCTTTCGATGGTGATGGTGATCGGCTGGGTGTCGTGACTAAAGATGGACAGGTGATTTTTCCGGACCGGCAGCTCATGTTGTTTGCACAAGACGTGCTCACCCGGCATCCGGGCGGTGCCATTCTGTATGACGTGAAATGTACCCGGCATATCGCGCCCTGGGTTAGTGCAGCGGGGGGTAAGCCACTGATGTGCCAAACGGGACATTCGTTGGTGAAGGCGAGAATGCGTGAGACTGGCGCACCGTTTGGCGGTGAAATGAGTGGACACTTGTTTTTCAAAGATCGCTGGTTTGGTTTTGATGATGGTTTGTATGCCGGCGCCCGTCTTCTCGAGCTGGCCAGTCGTATGCAAAATATCACGCAAACCTTGAATGCCTTGCCCCAGTCGAAGTCCACGCCTGAACTCAATGTGGCGCTGGCTGAGGGGGAGAACCACGCGTTGGTAGCGCGCATGCAGGCCGAGGCACAGTGGCCGGGCGCATCGCAGGTAATCACCATTGATGGTGTGCGGGTCGAGTACCCGGATGGCTTTGGCTTATGCAGGGCCTCGAATACCACGCCAGTACTTGTATTGCGCTTCGAGGCGGAGAATGACGCCGCGCTAGCGCGCATACAACGTGCCATCGGTGATGCGATCACGCAGATCAAGCCAGAAGCGCAGCTACCTTTCTAATCAATCTTGATGACCGGTTCGCTTCGTTTTTATTCACTGTTCTGGTGGTGTTTGCTGCCATTCGCCGTATTGCGCCTGCTGTGGCGCAGCCGGCGTGAGCCAGGCTATCTTCAGTATCTCGCAGAGCGCTTTGCTTTCTATTCGGTTCAGCCATCAGCGCCGTTGATTTGGGTACATGCGGTCTCGGTGGGCGAAACGCGCGCGGCAGAACCATTACTGCGCGCGCTACTGACTGAATATCCTGACCATCAACTGCTGCTCACCCATATGACGCCGACGGGGCGTGCTGCCGGCAGGGCTTTGTTCGGCAACGAGCCACGTCTGACACAAGCCTATCTTCCCTATGACACGCTATCGATGATGGCGCGTTTCCTTGATCACTTTCGTCCACGCCTGTGTGTGCTGATGGAGACTGAAGTCTGGCCAGCATTGATTCAAGCGTGTAAGGCAGCTGATGTGCCAGTGGCGCTAGTCAACGCCCGCCTCTCCGAGCGATCCTTGCGGCGTGGGCAGCGCTTTGCAGGGCTGCTAGGTCGCGCTGCGACGCAACTATCGCTCGTTGCTGCACAAAGTGATGCCGATGCGGCGCGATTGAAAACGATGGGTGTGCGTGATGTTCAAGTCACGGGTAATCTGAAATTCGATGTCACCGTACCCACGGCGATGGTCGCTGCCGGTGAGACACTTCGCCAGCAGATTGGTGATCGTCCGGTATTGCTATGTGCCAGTACACGCGAAGGTGAAGAAGCCTTGTTGTTGAATGGCTATATGAAAGCAACGCTGCCATCGGATCTGTTGCTGATGATCGTGCCCCGTCACCCACAGCGATTCGCAGAAGTCGTCAGACTGTTCGAAGAGCAGGGCTTGCGTGTAGTTCGCAAGTCGCAGCTACGAGGTGCAGCGGTGCCGGCCGATACGCAGCTGCTGGTGGGCGACACTATGGGCGAAATGTTTGCGTATTACGCCGCCTGTGATCTGGCGTTTATCGGCGGTAGTCTGTTACCGACAGGTGGGCAGAATCTGATCGAGGCTTGTGCTTGCGGCAAGCCAGTACTGCTCGGACCGCATACCTACAATTTTGCGCAAGCTAGCGAACAAGCCATCACGCAGGGTGCTGCCATACGCGTCTATGATGCTGTACAGATTTTCAATATAGGTTTTGAGCTGCTGCTAGATCGAGGTCGCCTGCAGAATATGTCGCAGGCGGCACAGCGTTTTGCAGACAGTGAGGGTGGAGCGACGCATAAGACGCTCGATTTACTGCGCCCTCACCTCATTCAGCCCGCCCCCTAGCGAACGATACAGATCGACCGCATTCGTTAGCCGCAGCAGACGGGTGGAGAGTAGTGTCTGCTCGGCGCTGTACAGCTCGCGCTCGGCGTCGAGTACGTCGAGATAGTTCGCTACTCCATTCTTGTACCGCACTTGCGCCAGCTCCAGTCGCGCGGCTTGTGCATCGCGCATTGCTTGCTGTGCAGTGATTTCACTGACAAGTGTTGCGCGTGCATCGAGTGCATCCGCCACTTCGCGAAAGGCGATTTGAATCGTCTTCTCGTAATTAGTTACGGCAATATTGGCGCGCACCGTCGCGAGATCGAGATTGGCCTGATTGCGTCCGCTATCAAATATCGGAAGCGTGAGCGCAGGCGTGAAGTTCCAGACACCAGCACCGCCGTCAAACAGATTATTCAGCGATGAGCTTGCCAGACCAACACCCGCAGTCAGCGAGATACGTGGGAAGAATGCGGCACGTGCCGCAGCAATATTGGCTTGATTCGCGCGCAGTACCTGCTCTGCTGCACGAATATCCGGGCGTTGCTCCAGCAGATCAGAGGTCAAACCAGCGCTGATATCTGCTGTAATTGCCTGTTCCGATAGCAATGCATGCTGTTCAGGCAGTTTGCCACCGCTACCTACCAGCAGTGCCAAGGCGTTAGCACTCTGGGCATGCTGCCGGCGCAGCGCTAGCAGGGCAGCAGATGATGATTGCACCAGGGTTTCGCTTTGCCGCAGCTCCAAAGCATTTGAAATACCCGCATCAAAGCGCTGCTTGACCAGATCATAAGAGGTCTGGCGGGCCTTCGAGGTGCGCTCTGCGATTTGCAGTTGCTCTGCAAGCGCGCGCTCATTTAGCCATACCTTGGCTACCTCACCCACTAAAGCAATCTGAGCTGCGCGCCTTGCTTGCTCAGTCGCAAAAAACTGCGCGAGCGCTGCTTCGGATAGATTCTTCACTCGACCGAAGAAATCCAGCTCGAAAGCCGTCATGCCAAGACCCACTTGGTAGGAGGTGTATTCGACGCGACGATCGCCAAGTAGAGCGCGGGTATTGATGCCCCCCGCCGTCGCATTTACCGTAGGTAGCTGGTCAGCACGCTGAATGCCATACAGTGCTCGTGCTTCCTCAATCCTGAGTGCAGTCGCTTTCAAATCGCGGTTGTTGGCGAGCGCCTGCTCGATCACGTGTTGTAGCTCGGCGTTCTGAAAAAACTCGCGCCAGCCAATGTCTACAGCACTGGGTGCGTCATTGATGGGTGTTGCGAACTTTTCCGGAATCGGTGCTTTGGGTGAACTGAAGTCCGGCAGGATCTGGCAACCCGCGAGCGCCAGTAGTGTGCTGGTCAGCGCCGGGTATAGCAGGTGTTTTTTCATTTACGACTCCTTGTTTGCTTCTTCCAGATGCGCTGCATACAGTTTGCGCTGGCGCTCATTACCTTTGAAGATGCTGCGTACCACGATGAAGAACACCGGTACAAAGAACACCGCTAATACTGTCGCCGCGATCATCCCGCCCATGACGCCGGTACCGATCGCGCGCTGGCTGGCGGAACCGGCACCGGTTGCGATCACCAGCGGCAGCACGCCAAGAATGAAGGCAAACGAGGTCATGATGATGGGTCTGAATCGCAAGCGAACGGCCTTCAAGGTGGCCTCGACCAGATCCATCCCGGTAGCTTGCAAGTCTTTGGCGAACTCGATAATCAGAATCGCATTCTTGGCAGAGAGACCAATAATGGCGATCAGGCCGACCTTGAAGTAGACATCATTCGGCATACCGCGCAGCATGGTGAACGCTATGGCACCCAGCACACCGAGCGGCACTACCAGCAATACCGCAATCGGTATGGTGGTGCTCTCATACAGTGCTGCCAGCACCAGAAACACTGACAGTAGCGCCAGCGCGAATAGCAGCGTGGCAGTCGAGCCGGCCGCTTTTTCTTCCAGCGACTGACCTGCCCATTCATAGCCTATGCCTTGTGGCAGCTGAGCCACGAGACGTTCAACCTCGGCTAGTGCATCGCCTGAAGATTTGCCCGGCGCGGCATCCCCCTGAATCTTCATGGCGGGATAGCCGTTGAAGCGTACTAGTTGTACCGGACCATTGACCCATTTGCTGCTACTGAATGCCGAGAACGGCACCATCGTCCCTTGATTGTTCCGGACGAAGATTTTTTCCAGATCCTCCGGCATCAAGCGTTTTTCGGGTACCGCTTGGACGATCACGCGCTGCTGTCGCCCTAGGTTCGGAAAGTCATTCACATAGATAGAGCCAAAGGTACCCGACAGCGTGGCGTTGATATCAGTGAGCGATAGTCCCAGCGCATTGGCTTTGTCGCGATCGATATCGAGACGAAGCTGTGGTGAGTCTTCCATACCTTCAGGGCGCGCACTCTTGATCACTTCGCTTTTGCTCATCATGCCGAGTAATTGGTTACGCGCGGCCAGTAGCGCGTCATGACCGAGACCGGCGCGATCTTGCAGGCGTAAGGAAAAACCAGTCGCATTACCTAGCTCCCGAATGGCGGGGGGATTGACCGTGAATACAATCGCATCGCGAATAATCGCCATCAACATCATTGCTTTTTTCGCGATGGCTTCTGAACTCAGCTCGGGCTTCTCGCGCTCTTTCCAATCTTTGAGTGGTACGAACAGCAAGCCACCATTCTGGCCGTTACCAGAGAAGGAATAGCCGAGTACTGACACGATGCCTTGCACGCCAGGCTCTTTCAGGAAGTACTGCTCGGCCTGCTCCATCACCGACAGCGTGCGCGCGGTGGATGCACCCGGCGGCAGCTGAACGTTGGCCAGAAGATAGCCCTGATCTTCGGCGGGCAGGAACGAGGTAGGCATGCGCACAGCGAGCAGTGCGACTGCGGCAACGATCACGCCGTAGATCACCATGGTGCGGCCGGTCTTTTTCAGTATGCGCGACACCCAACTGGTGTATTGATCGGAGGTACGGCGGAATAAGCGGTTGAATGCGCCGAAAAACCCTTTGCGTTCATGGTGGCCCGGCGGAATCGGTTTCAGCAGCGTTGCACACAGCGCTGGCGTGAGTGTTAACGCCATGATGGCTGAGAACACCATCGATGCGATCATCGACATTGAGAATTGGCGATAGATCGCGCCGACGGATCCAGTAAAGAAGGCCATGGGTATGAACACAGCAATCAGTACTAGTGTGATACCAATGATTGCCCCGGTAATCTGACCCATCGCCTTGATGGTTGCATCGCGCGGTGACAGATTTTCTTCACTCATGATGCGCTCAACGTTTTCGACCACCACAATCGCATCGTCAACCAAAATGCCAATCGCTAACACCATGCCGAACATAGTCAGCACATTGATCGAATAACCAAACATGGCCATCATTGCAAAGGTGCCCATCAGCGAAATTGGTACTACGATCGCCGGGATGATGGTGTAGCGCAAACTCTGCAAGAACAGCAGCATTACCAAGAACACCAGGATCACCGCCTCGATGAGTGTCTTTACGACTTCTTCAATCGAGATCTTGATGAATAGCGAAGTGTCATAAGGGATTACATACTCGATACCGGGCGGGAAGAATTTCTCCAGCTCCGCCATTTTTTCGCGTACTAGTCGCGCGGTCTCGAGTGCATTGGCGGTCGGGGTCAACTGAATACCAATCGCTGCGATCGGCTTGCCATTCAGCCGTGCCGCAAAGCCATACGATTGTCCAGCGACTTCGATACGACCAATATCGCGAATCCGTACCGTCGCGCCACCGGGTTGTGCGCGAAGCACGACGTTACCGAATTCTTCAGGCGTCGAAAGCTGACCTGTGATCACAATCGAGGTCGCGATTCGCTGTGACTCAGGCGCTGGCAGGTCACCAAGCACACCAGCAGAAAATTGTGCATTCTGCGCCTTGATCGCGGCCACCACATCACTTGGAGTGAGCTTGAAGCCCACCAGTTTGTCCGGATCAATCCAAACGCGCATCGCGCGTTCGGTGCCGAATAGCTGGGCGACACCCACGCCGGGAATCCGTTTGACCTCGTTCAGAATATTGCGCGCGATATAGTCACCGAGTG
>CAZLJL010000003.1:0-29681 GCA_964559785.1 uncultured Bifidobacterium sp. | reverse complement strand
ATGCGATGGCGCTCGATGTCAATCCAGAACATGCTGCAGCCGCATACCGATTGGGTGAATGCCTGATCGATGCCGGCAAACCAATAGAAGCGATCCCTTTCCTGAATCAGACCATTGATCTTTGCTATGGAAAATTCGACATGCTGAGCTTGATGGATATGGCAAAAGCAAAGCTGGATACTCTGCTGGACTGAATAAGCAACATGATCTTCGAAGAGCCATACGCGCAAATCCATGCTGATCACAGCCTGGCGCATCGTATTTTTTTATAAGAAGACTGAAGTCACAGTAACAGGATTATTGATCACGTATCGTCATGCTCTGTGACACAGCTGAACTCCGAAGTTACGGCAAGGCCTGTGCCAGATGAAAACATATCATCGACTCATACCTGCCACTGCCGCCGGACTCTCGCGAATGACGAGGGCTGATGACGCCTCAGCTTCAGCGGGCGCTTACCAGACTTCTGAATATGGCGAACAATCATCACGAAATCGTTCCACAGAGTGTGCTGCATCCACACCGGCGCTCTTACATGCTGCCTGAACTGAATGAGTAGCTTGTGGCAGCATTTTGACTAATCCCAATTACTGCAGGAATTCCATCATGAATATCGCAAGTACAAGCACCCGCGTTCAATCACCCGACGAGTTCGGCTATAACCAGCATCCGGCCGCATACGGCGGTGTAACGAGGTCTCGAGATACCTCGTGGGATGTCGGCATACCTGCTCCTAAGGTCAGAGAGCGTCCCGCCAACGCCTACGCAGACGTCAGCGTACAGATTCCAACGGCAGTGCTCGTTAGCACATCAAATTTAGCAATGGCCGCAAGCCCGGATTTGGCAAAGGAAGCCGCAGCAGCGATGAATGAGCCACTGCCTACGACCGTGGCCTTGGGTACACCGGCGGCTGCGGCATCGATGAGTACATGCAAGAGTACCGCCCTCAAGGTGGCCATCGGTTTGCAAGCGGCCCTTGGGTTAGGCGTGCTGGCATTTAGTATCAGCGAGGCCCTTGCTGGCGCAGGCGTCACTCAGGGCGTACCTCTGCAAACAAGCGATCCCGAAGCCAATAAGCGCGATCACCTTCTCTATAGCGTCTTAGCTTTTTCTGGCAGTTTATTGACTGGCATAACTGCGCTGGTAACCTTCAGGATCTACCAGAAGGGATGAGAACCAGTAGGGCAAGATAAATTCATTCTTTATCTCGCTCATCCATCTTGTTCCTCATCCAGTCCGCCGTGCCGAAGAAGGCCTCCAGCAGGAGGTCTTCCTTCTCCTCTCCGTAGCCCAGTTCACGCATCGCCAGCAGCATGCAGGTAAGCCAGTCGTCGCGCTCTTTCGATCCGATCGGAAACGGCAGGTGCCGCGCACGCAGAAAGGGCGCGCCGTATTTCTGCGTGTAGATGTCCGGTCCGCCACTCCAGCCTGACAGGAATCGATACAGTTTTTCGCGTGAGCCTTCGAGTGTCGTCGGGTGCATCGCGCGCAGAGCCGCAAACTGCGGCTCGAGATCCATCAGGTCATAGAAGCGATCAACCAACTCTCGCAGCTTGTCGTCACCGCCGATTTGCTGGTACAGCGTGCTCTGTTCAGATGCTTTCTGGTTCATTACGTGAATCACTCTGTTCTATTCACCGAATCATAGCGCAGGTGTCTGCGGACGCCTGACCCGCCTTCGAGCGTTGACGCCCCCCAAGCCAAGCAACTTCGAAAATGAAGCGCGCTCGAACCGCGTCGAATGGCTGACGATTGCAATACCCATGCGTCGGCCCATGATAAGTCCGAGACAAGAAACCCTTATGGTCGATCTGATCGCTCGCAATGCGACACGGCTGGAGTCTGTCGTTCGATTTACCGATGTACTGCTGCTGTACGCTGCCGGTGTATTTGCTGAGGCACTTTTACCTACATCGGATGCCGGCATGATGAGCGCAACGCACACCGCTGTGCTCTATTTCTGCTGCACACTAGCGGTCGTTGTCCTTCCCCAATTTGCGCTTTATTCGTCCTGGCGCGGCAGGTCATTGACCCTGATGGCAGGTCATGCGCTACTGGCGATTCTGGTCATCCTGTTGGCTGGCATGCTGTTTGGCTTCATGATCCGGCAGCTGGGCGCGTTATCGCTCACCTGGATGTTTGGGTGGCTGACGCTCGCGCTGTTTGGTTTTTTAATCAATCGCTGGGTACTGTACGGTGTGCTGTCGGGGCTGCGTAAGCGTGGCGTGAACAGCAAGCGGGTCATTATTGTCGGCTACGGCAATACCGGCCGTGAATTACACCAACGCGCTCTCGCACAGCGCTGGACGGGCTACCGCGTTGTTGCTGCCTATGCGGGCGAATGTAGCGTGTCGCTTGATACACCGGTCGAATCTCTACACACGCTGGATGACATTCCCGCTGCAGTCGCGCGACATCAGGCACATGAAGTCTGGATCACCCTGCCGCTCGCAGAAACTGCACAGCTACGACGGCTTCAAACTCTGCTGGGGAATACTCTGGTTGATATCCGCTGGGTACCCGATGTGACCGCAGTCAGTATTCTGACTCATCGTACGGTTGAGTTTCTTGGCATGCCGGTGGTGGAATTGAACCACCCTGCCAGTACCGGAACGTCAGGAATCCTCAAGGAGATTTTCGATCGGTTATTCGCGGCTATCGTACTGATACTGCTAGCCCCGCTATTCGTCGCGATTGCACTCGCGATCCGGATCAATTCACCCGGCCCCATCTTGTTTCGGCAACCCCGCCTTGGCCTGAACGGGCAACGGTTTCAGGTACTTAAATTCCGCAGCATGCGGGTTCATCAAGAGGGCGATCGCGTCACGCAAGCCACGCGCGATGATCCGCGTATCACATCCGTGGGTCAGTTTTTGCGTCGTACCAGCTTGGATGAGCTGCCACAGTTTTTCAATGTCCTGATGGGCGATATGTCGGTTGTCGGCCCACGCCCGCACGCACTTCCCCACAATGATTTGTACAAAGACAAACTCGCTATGTATATGCAGCGGCACCGGGTCAAGCCGGGTATCACCGGCTGGGCGCAAATTAATGGTCACCGCGGCGAGACTGATACCGACGAAAAAATGGCGCACCGAGTTCAGTTTGATCTGTACTACATCCAGCATTGGTCATTCTGGATGGACCTGAAAATCATCCTGTGGACTGCCCTGAAAGGGTGGACCAGTCAAAACGCTTACTGATGACGATTCAGCCGCGCTATCTCGCGTTGTTACTACTCTTCTTTGGCCTGATGGTTTTACTTGGTTCAGTACCCGGGAATGCAAACGCACTCTCCGATCGCTTCGGCGACAAAACATTACATCTAATCGCCTATGTCGGCCTTAGCGTGCTGTGTTACCGCGCCTGGCTTGCACCGCGAAAAAAACGCATCGCCATCACGCTCTTGATGATTGCTCTTCTGGGCTTGGTTGATGAGGGAATACAGTCTGCTCTGCCCTACCGCAACGCATCGGTGGTCGACTGGTGCGTCGACTTTCTGGCCGCACTGATGACCGTAGGCGCTTTATGGCTACAGGAGTCCTTCTCCACCTTGCACAATCCTCATGCGAAAAATTAGCAAAGCACTGTTCCCGGTCGCGGGTATCGGTAAGCGTTTTCTACCAGCCAGCAAAGCAACGCCTGAAGAAATGCTGCCCGTCGTCGATAAGCCCCTGATTCAGTTCGCGGTAGAAGAGGCCATCGCCGCCGGTATCAGCGAAATGATCTTCGTGACGGGTCGTCATACACGGTCTATCGAAGACCATTTCGATCAAGCGCTTGAGTTGGAGGCCGAGTTGATCGCCTGTGAGCAAGAAGTGCTACTACAGGCGATTCGCGGGATCAAACCCGACCACGTGCAATGCGTCTACATCCGGCAGCCACAAGCGCTGGGTTTGGGTCATGCCGTTCTCTGTGCTGAGCGCTTGCTGCAAAATGAACCATTTGCTGTCATTCTGGCCGATGACCTGCTCGATGCTGAAGTACCGGTCATTCAGCAAATGGTGCGTCTGCATGCCCACTATGGCAGCAGCATTCTTGGTGTCGAAGCCATACCGCTTGAACAAAGCAGCGCTTATAGCATTGTCGAGGGTCGACCAGTCGCCGATCGACTACTCAAGCTTGACGGCATCATCGAAAAACCAACACCACGCAACGCACCATCGAATGTTGGCGTAGTGGGCCGCTACATCCTGACACCCTCAATTTTTCGTTACTTGCATAGTCTGCCACCTAACGCCAATGGCGAAGTAGCGTTATCCGATGCGATCGCGCAGATGATTCAGTGCGAGGCAGTACTGTCATACCAGTTCATTGGCAAGCGTTATGACTGTGGTACCAAGCTCGGCTATTTACGCGCCAGTGTGGAATTCGCGCTCAAGCATCCGGAAGTCGCCAAAGAATTTCGCTATTTCCTGCAGCGACTCATGCTGGAGGAAGATGCGCTCAACGATCTAGCTACACCGCAGATCGCCCTACTGCCCTGAAATCATGACGCAACCAAGCGTACTCGTTACCGGGGCCAGTGGTTACATCGGCTCACATACCTGTGTCTGTCTGCTGCAAAATGGTTGGCATGTCATCGGCATCGATAACTTCAGCAATAGCTCGCCCAATGTCATCCGCCGTATCGAACACATTGCACAGCGATCTATGTCATTCCATCGTGCAGATATACGAGACAGCAATGCAATCAGCGAGTTGTGTCGACAACAGACTATCAACGCGGTCATCCATTTCGCAGGGTTAAAGTCCGTCGGCGAGTCCGTATCAAAGCCGCTTGATTATTTTGATACCAACGTTTGCGGTAGCGTTTCCCTACTGCGCGTCTTGCAGCAAGAAGGCATTCGCCAACTGGTATTCAGTTCATCGGCAACCGTCTATGGTGAGCCAAATACAGTACCAGTGACGGAGGATGCACCAACGTCAGCGACCAATCCCTACGGTCGTAGCAAGTTGATTGTCGAGCAAATGCTGAGTGATCTGATCCAGGCAGACCCGACATGGCGTATCGCGACCCTGCGTTACTTTAATCCAGTCGGCGCTCATGAAAGTGGCTTGATTGGGGAAGACCCGCGCGACATACCTAATAATCTGATGCCTTTCATCGCTCAGGTTGCGGTCGGTCGTCGCCATGAATTGCGCGTATTTGGTGATGACTATCCGACGATAGATGGTAGCGGTGTAAGGGACTATATCCACGTTATGGATCTGGCTCGGGGGCACTTGGCTGCGCTTGATCGCTTGTCGACGCATGCTGGTAGTTTCACAGTCAACTTAGGTACCGGCCGTGGTATCAGTGTGCTGCAAGCGGTCGCAGCGTTCGAGCAGGCCAGTGGACGCACCATCCCAACCCGACGCGTAGCGCGACGCTCAGGTGATATCGCCACCTGCTACGCCTCACCAGCACGTGCAGAAGCACTGCTCGGCTGGCAGGCTGAATACGATCTCGACAAGATGTGTACTGATCATTGGCGCTGGCAACGCAATAATCCCGACGGTTATTGACCGACCCCAACAGGGTCTGATGTACCTGCGCGGCCGCAACTGGCAGATTTGTCACATCGACAGAATGAGCGCCTCAATCATTTCGCTCATACTCATGATCCCGACCGAACCGATACAGCATCCCGAAGGCAAAGTCGCCCTGGTGACCGGCATTACGGGTCAAGATGGTGCCTATCTTGCTGAATTATTGCTTTCCAAAGGCTATGTCGTCCATGGCATTAAACGCAGAGCCTCGCAATTCAATACTGGACGTATCGACCATTTATATCAGGATCCTCACGAGACCAATCGACGCTTGATCCTGCACCACGGAGATATGACAGATACCGCATCGCTGATTCGAGTGATGCAGCAGTCACAACCCAATGAGGTCTATAACCTCGCTGCGCAGAGCCATGTAGCCGTGTCCTTCGAAGAGCCTGAGTACACCGCCAACTCGGATGCGCTCGGCACACTCCGGCTACTGGAAGCAATCCGTATTCTTGGTCTTGAAAAGAAAACCCGCTTTTATCAAGCTTCTACGTCCGAGCTATACGGCAAGGTGCAACAAACGCCGCAATCGGAGAAGACGCCATTTTATCCACGTAGCCCTTATGCAGCCGCGAAGTTATATGCCTACTGGATCACGGTGAATTACCGCGAGGCGTATGACATGTACGCTTGCAACGGTATTTTGTTCAACCATGAGTCTGCGCGCCGCGGCGAGACTTTCGTCACCCGCAAGATCACCCGCGCCCTGGCGCGTATCGCGCTCGGTCTACAGGACTGTCTATACCTGGGTAATTTAGATGCGCTGCGCGATTGGGGGCATGCGCGGGATTATGTCGAGATGCAATGGCTGATGCTACAGCAGGCACAGCCAGAAGATTATGTCATCGCCAGTGGCCAGCAAAGCAGCGTGCGTGACTTCGTCAACCGAGCGGCCGACGTGCTAGGCATGACACTGTGCTGGCATGGCAAGGCTTGCGATGAGATTGCGGTGGTCGACAATCCGGGACCGCATGAGGGCGTCCTCGCAGGTCAGGTCATTGTACGGGTCGATCCACGCTACTTCCGACCCACCGAAGTCGAGACGCTGCTGGGGGATGCCAGCAAGGCGCGTGATCAGCTCGGCTGGACGCCACGCACCCCGTTACCCGAACTGGTCCGCGAAATGGTGGAGGCCGATCTTGCTGCAGCACGCAAGTATGCATTAGTAACTAGTAACGGCTTTGAAGCGTTTGCCCATCATGAATAAGCCCGAGCGTGTTTTTGTTGCCGGGCATCGCGGTATGGTGGGCTCGGCACTGGTGCGTGCGCTACGTGCACGACCCGATGTCGAGCTGGTACTACAAACCCGTCAGCAATTAGATTTATGTGATGGCGCACAGGTCGATACCTTCTTCGCGCGTTCAGGGATTGATACGGTATATGTTGCCGCAGCGCGCGTCGGTGGCATACACGCCAATCACCACTACCCGGCTGAGTTCATTCGCCAGAATCTGCTGATCCAGACTCATGTGATTCACGCAGCGTGGCGACATCGTATCGGCAAGCTGCTGTTTCTTGGGTCGTCTTGTATCTATCCCAAGCTCGCACCGCAACCGATCAGCGAAGAATCTTTACTGACCGGGCCGCTCGAGCCAACGAATGAACCTTACGCTGTCGCGAAAATCGCTGGCATCAAACTCTGCGAAAGCTATAACCGTCAGTACGGCACAGATTTTCGTTGTCTGATGCCGACCAATCTATACGGCCCTGGCGATAACTTTCATGCCGAGGATAGCCACGTACTACCAGCGCTAATCCGACGGTTTCATGATGCCATGCTTCATGGCCAGCCAAGCGTCACAATCTGGGGCAGTGGTGATCCATTACGCGAGTTCTTGTATGTCGATGATTTAGCGGGTGCTTGTCTGCACCTGATGGCCTTGCCACGCGAGGAGCTCAACAAGCTAGTCACACCTCAGCGCTCACATCTGAATGTCGGTAGTGGTGAAGAAGTACGTATCGGTCATCTCGCGACTATGGTTGCAGAAGCGGTCGGTTATGAGGGGCATATCGCGTTTGATACTAACCGACCCGACGGAACACCCCGCAAGCTGCTGGACTCCAGCAAGCTTCGTCATTTGGGCTGGCAGCCCAGTATCAGTTTGCGGGAAGGAATCGAACGCACGGTTCAACACTATCTCGCGGCGCACGCGACTAGCCCGATGGATTTGGCGAGTCGTGGGTATGTTGAACGACCACAGCTGAGACTCTGAATTAACGATTCAATGTCTTCTGCACCCGATCCCTTTTTTCTGCTGCTCGCAGCAGTTCTATCCTTGCCGATCGTGATCGCCGTCTACCTGCGTGCGCCGGCGATAGTGACGTTGGGATTTATCGCAGTACTGTACGTGTTCTCTTCTTCAACCTGGGGTCAGCTGCAAGAAGAAAATACGATCTACGCGCGTGGCACCGGCCTATTCGCGTTTTCATTATTGAATTTGCTGCTATGGACTGCTGCGGCGGCCATGCTGATCAGAACAAGGACGCACCTTCCCCACCAAGGCAAGAACCTATCGTCACCTTTTCCCGTATTCCTTGCTGTCTTCAGTTTCATGTTGCTGGGACATCTGGCACTTGGGCTGATGTCGGGTGAAGAACCACTGACGATACTAGGCTATAACGGCATCATCAATGTACTCAACATGGCGCTATTCTCCCTATTGATCCTCAGCGTGATCGATAGTGAGCAGCGCCGACGTCAATTACTGCTATTGCTACTAGGCTTGGCAACAGCGCGCGCCGCATTTGGCTTGGTTCGCTACCAATTCTTCGGCGGCGACAGTGCGAATCCCTATCGCAATTTCGAGAAGCTCGATATCAAGTTGGTGTATTTTGATATCGCTGATAACTATGTCGCTGCGCTCGCTGCCTTCTGTATCGCGTGGCTGCTGATGATGCCGGGTGTCAGGATGTCGCTCCACAAGCGCGCACTCTTGCTCGGTCTGTTTACCATCGAGGTAGCAACGGTCGCACTGTCGTTTCGTCGCTCATCCTTGGTTGGCCTAGGTTTGATGTTTGCGGTACTGCTGTGGCAACTACCGTGGCAGCGCAGAATTCTGTGTGGTGGTATCGGTGTAACCGCACTCGTGATGGGAGCTGCGACGCTGATGCGAGAGCGTCTGCAATTCAATACACAGCGCACTGGGTTTCTATCCTCACTGCTGTATGACGTCGGTCCTGCGCGTGCCACCGAGGTCAGCCGTTTTTATGAGCTGGAGGCTGCTGCTAAAAGTCTGGACGGACAGTGGCTATTCGGTTTGGGGAGCTGGGGGACGTTTTACGGTAATGAAGATGCACTCGACTACCACTTCGGCAAATTTGATTTTGTTCACAGTGGCTTCGGTCATCTCATTCTAAAAAGCGGGCTAGTCGGCTTGATAGTGTTCCTGTCGCTGTTAGCCGCTTGTGTCCTGCACTACTTCCGATATCGGCCAGCCATGCGCGGTAACGGTGCTTTGTTGGCTGACATGGGTATGGCAGGGCTCTTGTTCTGGTTACCGACACTACTCATCGGCACCCCCATCATTGAGTTTCGCAGCATGCTGCTTATCGGCATGACGCTTGCGCTGGTCTATCTGCACCCACGCTTTATTCGAAGCCGGACCCATTATTTAGCTCAACCCTATGTTGCTGCGTAATTCGCTCTGGAATCTTTCGGGCTCGGCCCTGCCCGCGCTGGTTGCGCTTGCTACCGTGCCGCTCATGATTCATGGCCTGGGCCTCGAAGGCTTTGGGGTAGTCACCCTGATTACCTCGGTCGTGGGCTACTTTGGTGTACTGGATGCCAATCTGTCGGCAGGTTCTATCAAATTTCTAGCTGAGCATCATGCGCGGCAAGATAGTCGCCGCTTCGCTGAAACCTTCTGGTTTGGTGCGGGGTTCTATAGCCTGCTTGGCCTGGTTGGTGGTCTGCTACTGCTGATATTTGCAGAGGCGCTTGTGGACAAGGTATTCAAGGTATCGCCTGTCCTGCGCGCGGATGCACTACTCGGTCTGCACATTGCAGCTTTTGGTTTTGCACTACTGCAGATACAAAATTATCTGCTGGTGGTACCACAAGCTTTGCAACGCTTTGACCGCTCCGCTGGTGGCGAGGCCTTCTTTGGTGTCGTGGTTAATCTGGCGTCTGCCGTAGTAGCACTCCAAGGCGGCGGTGTCAGCGGTGTTCTTGGCGCCAGAGTGCTGGTGTCCGTCGTGAATTCAGTGTGGCTAGTGTGGTTGATGCGGCAGCTCGCAATCCCGCTTCAACCATCACTCCCCAGTCGCGAGGTTGCTCTTGCACTGGCAAATTTTTCTGCGCATAGCTGGCTATCACGAACTGCGTCAATGCTGCATCAATACGCGGATAAATTAATCGTCGGGGCATTGGCCGGACCAGTGGCACTCGCGATTTATACGGTACCTAGTCAGTTGGCAACAAGGATCCTTGGACTAACCTACCGCTTGTCTGCAGTTGTTTATCCGCGTGTATCGGCGCTTGCGGCAACTGGTGAGCAGCATCAATTACGCGTGCTCTATCTGGATGCAAACCGTATCCTGACTTATCTGAATTGCGCCGTACTCGGCATGATCGCCATCACCGGGGAGCACTTTCTCTCCGAATGGGTAGGGCCTGAATTTGTCGCACTCGGTTATCCGGTCTTATTACTTGTCACCTTGGGGCTGTTGATCGATTCGCTGACCACACTGCCATCTCTGGTTAACGATGGTCTCGGTCATCCAAAAATTAGTGGACGCTTTGCCATTGCACGTGGCTTGCTCGGGGTTGCCATGGTCTGGGGTGGCACGTCCCTGTACGGGATTATCGGCGCTGCGGGCGCGCACCTACTATGCTCGATACTGATGACGCTCTTGTTTTTAATCTATGTGCATGGACGTACCGTGCCCGCTTCGCTACAAGAGACACTGCGGCTGTGTTGGGCGCCTAGCGCCTATATCTGCGGTACCGCCTTGTTGTTGATGCTACCAATCCGTTTAGCATTGCCCATCTCGTTGTCCGGCCTGATATGGCTAGCGAGTATCAGCGGGGTCACCCTGCTGCTCGCAGGTTGGTTTTTCATTGTGCGGATGGATGAGCGTGCCATCTTGCTTTCATTCACCCGCCGCCTGATACCCAGAGCATCACGATGAGAATCTTGATGGTAAGCGAAGATCTTCCCGCCAAGGGTATGGGTGGGCTGGCGCGTCATGTGCTGGCACTATCGCGCGCACTCGTCGCGGCGGGTCATCAGGTTGACCTGATGGGCAATGATGATGTGCCCATCAGCGCGACTGGTGAAGTGTTGGGTGTTGATGGCCACTTTATCCCGGCACTGCATGGACAGTTCGATGGGTGGAAAGAATTCGCTCTCGGCAGCTTCATACCCTACAAGCGGAGCGTCATCGCACATCGCTTCGCACGTGCCATCCTGCGTCGTGCTGGACACTACGACGTTATTCATTACCACGGACATCTACCGAATATTGCTTTCTTCATCCCGTCAAACATCAACTTCATCCAAACTCGGCATGACCAGGGCAGCGATTGTCTTGTTCACACTCGCTTTACCCGCGACCAGATTTGTCGCGCCACTGACCCAAGGACGTGTGCCCAGTGTCGTAGTGAACGGCCGAACCAACTACAGCGCTCGGTGTCCGCCATTGCAGTACGACAGTTTCGGGCGCAAGTTGCGGTTGGCTTCAAACGTCACAAGACCGTATTTGTCTCTGATTTTTTGCGACGTAATGTTGCGCGTACTTTCGGTCCTGGTCCCTGGGGCGTCACGGTGCATAACTTTATCGATACACGGGCTGTCCACACCGCACGAACGATGGCCAGTAGATTGAGTCACGATAATCGGCTACAGGTGTTTATTGCTGCTAAGCTCTATGCTGCTAAAGGAGTGGCTCAGTTTCTCGAAACAATCACACCATCACAACATCAACGACTACACATCAGTATCGCGGGTGATGGCCCAGATCAAGAGGCGCTCGGCATGCGCTTCCCGCATGTAGATTTTCTTGGTTGGTGCAGTGGTGCCGACAGTTTGCGGCTGGCGGCTGGTGCGCAAGCCATTGTGGTGCCATCGATCTGTGAAGAAGCCTGTGCCTCTACCGTCATCGAAGGCCTGCTTCTCGGAAAAACGGTGTTCGCGCTGAACCTGGGTGGTACTCCGGAGCTTCAGGCCTATGAATCTGTCCCCACGCAATTGCGGCTGTATCCCGACATGGTCGCATTGGTCGAAGGCTTGCTCGCCTTTCAACCCCATCCCGACTTTGTGCTTTCACCCCGCACACCCACCGGCAGCGCTGACGCCGCTGGCCGTCTGCTGGCACTTTACCGTCTGCCCCCCGGCCCAATCACTCACTGAGACTAAGGCCAATACTGATGCCCTACCCGACTGTCTCTGTGATCACCTGTACGCGCAACAGCGAACCCTGGTTGGGAGAATCCATCGCCTCGGTTCTTAAGCAGCGCTCGGTGTGCGTGGAGTATATCTTTGTCGATGGCGGCTCCAGTGACGGTACGCTAAAGCGTATACGTGACCTTCAGCGCCCGTACACACTGATTGAAAACATCCGGGGCGGCATCAGCGAAGCGATGAATGTGGGCATTGAAGCGGCACGTGGCGAGATCATTGCGCACCTCCACTCGGACGATTTTTATTTACATGAAGATGTCTTGCTCACGGTTGTACGAGCATTTCATCAATATCGCTGTCGCTGGCTTTATGGCCGTACCATGCGTTGCATCGAAGGTCGCTTGTCTCACGAGGGCTTCACCCCTCCTGCCTATAGCAGGGCGCGCCTCCTGCGCGGAAACTTTATTCCACATCCGGCGACCTTTGTCACACGCGAATTGATCTGGCGCGCTGGCGGATTTGATCCTCGCCTGCGCTATGCCATGGACTATGACTTGTGGCTCCGTCTTTCACGCTTGGCGCTACCACTGGCACTACCACAAGCGTTGACAGCGTTTCGCGAGCACGCTGGTAGCGTATCGACCCGCGAACGTGCACAAGCAATGCGGGAAGATCTGAAGGTTAGACTTGCACATACCGGTATCGATCCACTCGCACGGGCGATGCACTTACTCCGTTATGCAGTGAGACGTCAGCGTGCACGATCAACCCCTACCGAGATGGCTCATGCGTGACTTTTCGCTGATACTCGCCACCGTGGGCAGAACCGTCGAGCTGAATCGATTATTCGACACCCTGGCCGCGCAGAGCTATCGAGACTTTGAAGTTATCGTGGTCGATCAAAATCGAGATGATCGGTTATTGCCGGTACTGCACCGCGCGCGCTATCTGGGGCTGGTATTACGGCATCTGCGACATTCACCGCCCAATCTGGCCTTGGCCCGTAATGCAGGCATTGCTGCCGCAGATGCGCGCTGGATTGGCTTTCCGGATGACGATTGCTGGTATCAGCCGCAGACACTGGCCCGCGTTGCACTACGCACGCGACGCTTTGACCGCCCACACGGCATCGTCACACGTTGGGCAGAGCAGGACCCTCCGCATGCACCAGCCGCGCTGAGCTGGGAGCGTTCATCACGGTTTCGCGATCTGCCAGTTTCGTCGATTACCCTCTTTTTTCAACGCGAGCTGCTGGATCGGATTGGTGGCTTCGATGGGCGACTCGGTGTGGGTCAATGGTTTGGCGCTGGCGAAGAAACCGATATCGTGCTGCGCGCCTTACGCGCTGGCGCGCGACTGGTATACGAACCCGGCGCACTGGTTCATCACCGCGTTGAGACGGCCAGCGTCACACATAGCCGTATCATGCGGAATGCCGCTACCACACGCGCCCGAGGAACGGGTGCCATGTATGCAAAGCACCAACTGCCGCTCTGGGTTATTGCGCGAGGCTTGATGTCCCCGGTTGTGAAACCACTGGTACGTGGACAACTCGGGGTAGAGCTGGCGCATGGGGCAGCCATAGCACAAGGACGTTGGCAAGGCTGGCTTCGCTGGTGGTCATTACACGGGCCCGACCCGACTCGCCTGTTGTCCGACCGTGCAATGCTGCGCAGCCCATGAGCGCGCTTCCGCGCTTCTCGATGTCGATCGATGATGGCCATCCGCTTGATCTGCGCATGGCAGATCTACTTCACTCGCATGGCATCAAGGCGACCTTCTATCTACCCTTGGAAAATCAGGAAGGTGCACCCGTGCTGTCACCCGCCGGCATGCGGCAACTCGCACAAACATTTGAGGTCGGCTCACACACCCGATCACACCGTTTTTTGAATACCCTTCCGGGTGCCGAGGCTTGGCGAGAGATTGTTGACGGCAAACAGCAACTGCAAGATCAGCTCGGCGAAGAAGTTGAAGGATTTTGCTACCCGGGTGGACGCTACCAGCACTTACACAAGCTACAGGTGCGCTCTGCCGGCTTTCGCTATGCGCGCACTACTCAGAATCTGCGCATCGATGTGGAATTTCCGGCATTTGAAATGCCAACGACTGCGCAGTTCTATCCACATACACGCACTGTATTTTTTCGTAACTTTATCTCTCAGCGGCATTGGACTAAACGCCGTGCAGCGCTCAGCGCCTCACTGACTACCGATGATTGGTTGATGCGGCTGCATGCCTTATTGGATCTTTCCATCGAGCGGCAAGGCGTATTTCATTTGTGGTGTCACTCGATTGATATTGAAAAACTTCAGCTGTGGAATCAGCTCGATACCTTCCTTAGACGTGTCGCTGATCACATGGGACCAGAGCAGCGGGTCTATAACCGCGACTTGCTCACAGCATCATCCACCCTTTTTTCGTCTGCTGCCAGCCAATAAACCGATACGAAAGCACTCACTACCGAGTGATTCAATGCAAAGGTCCTCCATGCCAATGGATTTGATACCAGACGCTTCAATACCCAGTGCTACAGCTGTAAGCATCCGTTCAGGATCGACATCGATTCTTGGCACGCGTATCGATGCGCTCTCATGGGAACAACTACTGGGCCGTATCGTAGCTTGGGCTAAATCGAATCAGTCGCGACTAATCTGCCTTTGTAATGTGCACTCGGTGGTCACCGCAAGGCATGATGCTGCGCTTGCAAGTGCACTACAACACGCCGACATCAACCTGCCGGATGGCGCGCCCATCGCATGGCTGATGCGGCGACGGGGCTGGCCGGAGCAGCAGCGGCTCTCCGGTCCTGATCTGATGTGGCAACTGATGCACGAGGCAGAGAGGTTACAGCTTCCCTTATTTCTGATGGGCGCCACACCGACCACCTTAAGTCGTTTAAGGGGCGTAATCGCTCAGGCATTCCCGAAGCTCATGATCGCTGGCAGCGTATCGCCCCCCTTTCGGGCACTCAGTACGCATGAACAAAGCGCTATCGTCGATAGAATCAACCGCTCAGGCGCTAGCCTGGTGTTGATCGGTCTGGGATGCCCGAAGCAAGAAATCTGGATGGCCGCCCATCGCAATGCCATCAAAGCCGTCATGATCGGCGTCGGTGCTGCCTTTGATTATCACGCCGGCAGCTTGCGACGTGCCCCACCTGCTTGGCAGCGTCTCGGTCTCGAGTGGTTGTACCGCCTGCTGCAGGAACCGCGCAGACTCGCACGACGTTATCTCCTCACCAACACCTTATTTTTGCTGGCGCTGCCGGCTGAGCTGTGGCGATCGCGACAACGCTGAGGTGGTTGCATCATACTCACCCGCGATTTGCGATTGCCAAGCGCTGATATTCAGCATGCCGACACCCTCGACCTCGGCAAATAGTTTCGGCGGATTTTGATAGTCATTGGCGCTGAATTCACCAAAACGTTTTACATAGGTACTTCCGTGCCGACTCCACAATCGGTAAACCGGTACCTCACCAGCACTGACGAATTGATTACGGTGAATTTGGTTGCCCGAGATACTGGCGAATGGCGCAGTTTCATTGAACAATATATGTTCATGACGATTGTTGATGAAACGGTTTTCTACAATTTGATTATCAAATCCATTGTGTAGCTCAATACCACCACCATTGTTTTCAAGATGATTGGCATGTACGCGGACGCCATTAGCAAAATCATCGAGATAAATACCGTAGGCGCTACGACCTGCCAGACTACTAACACGGTTACGCTCAATGACTGAATTCAAGCGCTGCCGGTCTCTAGCGAAGGTGTAAATGCCGCCGCAATCTGATAAGCGCAGACAAGCACGCTCGATTACATTATCCGAGACACGCGCATCGCGGAATATCCGGATCCCAATATAGGCTGCATCGCTGATGCGGTTCCGCTCGACGACCACCTCGCGCGCCGTCTCGAAGACGATCGCACCTTTGGAACGGCGCGGCATACCCAGCATGCCAATACCCTCGAAACGACTATCGCTAACTGAAATTCCCCGCGCATCGTCGTCTGCACGTAATCCGTGTTGCTGCGTTCCTTTGACCCAGAGTCCTTGCACACGCGCACCGCGCCCCAGCAATAGCGCTTCCTCAGCGCTGTTGATGATCTCGGTGTCGCGAATCGTCATATTCTGGCTACCGCTGCCATCAATGCCGATACTCGCACCGAAAATTTGAACACCGACGATAGCAACGCCCTGGGATCCACGTGCATCAATCGCACGCGATCGCGGTGATGCCCAGGCGCGCCCTTCAGGCGACTTTCCGTCGCTAGGCCACACAAACAACTGTCCCTCATGCCACGCCCATTCACCGGGCGAGTCCAGCATCCAGCGCTTGCCTTCAAGATAAAACTCGGTCTCCGGCAGCAAACCGAAGCCTTCATCATCACCGAGTGCCAGTGTCAGTACACCCGATTGGTAGCGGGCGACCGTACGGCTTTGTATCAGCCACTCTGCTGCACGCCAGACGATATTTGCATTGGTCAGATCATCATTCGGTAAATCAATCCGTAGTTGTTCGGGTAACTGACGTTTTCCCTTAAGCCAGGGCGCTCGTGCATTCGGGTGATGTGCCAAGGCGACAAAGTCATCGCCGAGCTGCAACTGCGAGGGCTTGATCGACACGCTGGCAACCCAGATCTGCGGCTGACGCGGGTCGCGCGCCCAACCTCTGACCGGCATCGCCGGTGTCAGTATCGCTTTGCCACAGCGTCCGGCCGTACGAACAGTGACATTGCGCGCTTCTATCAGCTTGAGTTCACCGCTGTAGACCTGACCACAATCCAGCCAGAGGGTCTCGTTATCAGCAACGATGACCGGCGTCGGTCGTATAGTCTGTGCAGCCGTGCATGCGCTTAGCAAACAAAGAAAAATGAAGATTCGGTAGCGTTCCATAGATGGGGTGAATCATGCTACGGTCTCGGCTCACGACTTTGCATACGAACAAAAAAAGGCCAGCACAAGGCTGGCCCATCAAACATCCGGGATCACCGGATGCATTCACCCACCATCAAACCTATGACCGACTACAACTTCCAAGCGCGCACATAATTCACTTCGTACGAGTTAGCGATACCCGTCGGCGTAGTGTTATCTGGCTGACCAGACGCACTGCCATACCAAAGATCCAGCATGAGGTACATCGGATCCGGCATGGCAACCGCCTTGCTGAATACCGGCTTGCCGTCGAAGTAAAACGTTTGCATACCTGCTTCCCACTTCAGCGCATACTTGTGAAATGCCGCCGATAGATCGCTGGTGACCATGGTCTTGGTACCGCCTAATCGACCTGCATCAATCCAGATGGTTGCTGCATAGGCTGTCGGATGGAAGTTGGCATCTGACCAGCCGCTGTTCGGTCCACCACCGGCATAGGCTTCCATGACGTCAATCTCAGGGCGGCGAGTGCCGATGTGATTGAATAACCAGAAGGCGGGCCAGGTGCCTTTACCTATCGGAAGCTTGGCTTCGATTTCGAAGAAGCCGTAAGTCTGATAGTACTTGCCATCGGTATCGATAGTACGGTTGAAGAACTTTCCAGTGGCATCGCGTTGTGGCCAGATTTTCAGGCTACCGTTGGATACCGCGTAGTTCTTGGTGGGATTGGATGCCTCGTACCAAATCTTGTCATTCCACTTAGCTGTATCAAGCGTGGTACCTGTGAATTCATCCGAGAAGGTCAAGGTGAACGTACCAGTTTGACCAAAGGGTTGTGGGTTGACTGGGGCGGTTGAGCCTGTGGCAGCACTGGTCGACCCGGAGGTGGTCGCACCCCAGCCACCGGTGGTGCTAGTCGTCCCGCTCGTGGTACCTGTCGTCCCAGTCGTGGTTCCAGTAGTACCGGTGGAGCCCGTCGTACCCGTGGTCGGTGTACTACCTGGCGTCGTGGTGACAGTACCCGTCACGGTACCCGTCGTTGTGCTACCGGATCCCGACGGAACCGGGCTAGTGCTGAGTGATGCAGTTTGGACAGCACCTCCGGCGAGCTTGGTGGTTGCACTGGCTGATGTGAGGTTGCCATTGGCATCGAGGGTGTACTGCGCAGTTCCAGAGCCAGCGCCACAAGCGGTCAGCATCACTGAGATGCCTGTGAAGGCAGTCAGCGAAAGCGCACGCATGGCGGTGACGTCAAATGACACTTTTAACATCAAGTATTTCTCCCACGTAAATTTTGTGATCTCAGACAAGAGATCGCATGCAAATGCTTGTGTCAGAGCATTGCTTTACGAGAAGAGTTCCAAGAAGAAATGAAAAAATTTCTTTGTAGGAATTTTGTCAATGTAAACAACAGGCGCTAATCGGCGCGGGAAATCAGGTAGGCAGTCAAAAACTGCCTACCAAGGCGGGGAGGTATTGAAGCTAGGGGTTGAAGCGTGGGCTTGAAGCGTGGGTTTAAAGCGTGGACTTAAAGCATGGGCTTAAAGCGTCGACTTAAAGCGCCAGGCGAAAGCAAGCTTTAGCGAGAAGCCGTCACCGGCAAGGTGGAAGTCGTTTGGTCGGTCACTAAACTTTCTATTGGTGCACTGCTGGATGTTTTCAACTCTGCCATTAGGTGCGTCGCGAGCCGCATAGCCAGTGCAGCGATAGTAATGGTTGGGAAATTGGCACCTGCCGTGGGAAATACTGAGCTACCCGCAATATAAAAATTACTGTAGCCGTGCACTTTACAATCCCGATTCACCACACCTTCACGCTCATCATCATGCATGCGCGTGGTCCCCATATGGTGCCAAGTACCCTCGGGCTCGAAACTACTCGGCCAACCGGACTTTTCTATCGTCGGTAGTGCACTGACTTGCGCAATATCTCGAATTTGCAAGGTCTGGCTGATGAGGGCAAGGGTTTTATCGGCAGTACGCCGAACAAGAGGATCAAGTTTCCAACACACCTCCACCCGCGGCATGCCTAACGCATCACGTTGGGTGGTAGACAAGCGAACGCGACTATCCGGATCGGGAAGCGGCTCAACAATCAGCTGAAAGCCCACATTGCGGATCAGGAAACGGGGATGACATAGCCGTGTGAAGCCATATAAGAATGTATTGAATGGATCACGCACCATCGCCAGCGCGTCATCAGTCAGCGTATGCCCGGGTTGATCTTTTTTCAAAAGCGACTGCTTGACCCGAAACAGCGCCTTAGCTCCCTCGCTACCCTCTCCCGGAAATTCTGAGCAAAAACAGACACGCGCGTTCAGTACACGCTCCCGCTGCATCGCTTGTGGCGTCAAGGCGAGCTGTGCGGCGATATGCTGGCCGTGCGCAGACACCGCCTTATTCATATAGTGATACTTGATGTCGTATAGCTTGTTACGCGACCACTGCTGCTTAAATTGAACTTGGCCAACTACCATACGCGGGTGATCCATGAAGTATCGCCCTACTAGATCATGTTGATTCCCGACCCCCTGACTGACCACTCGGTTCGATGCAAGTAGCAGCCGCGCATTCTCAATACCACCGCTGGCCAGCACGAACAATCGTGCCGCTACAGTCATACTCTTGCCGTTGAGTGTCTGCACACGGACTTGCTTGATCCGCATCGCCAGCGGATCGGGAACCAGCTCAGTCACATTTGCGTACAAGAATACCCGTACATGACGCGCTAGCTTGAGCTCTTGTCGATAATGCTTACCGAACCGAACGGGTGGACTGAACTGCGATATCGTATCGCGTACATCCCCGTCACCAAGTGGTAGGCGCCGCACATCCTTCCGGCCGATCGCCTGCTCCCAGTAATGAGGGTCGAAGTTGATCGGCCCCAGCTTCAGCAGCTCGTGTGTTCGTGCATAGTAAGGCGCCATCTCGTCGAGACCGAAGGGCCAACCGCTATGGGGTATCCAGTCACGCTGCTCAAAGTCCCAGGCATCCAGCGGTCGACTCCAACCACCCCAGCAATTGCTGCTGCCCCCTAAAAATCGGGCACGACAACCATCGGCAAATTGGTAATCAATGCCCGTTGAACGCCCGCGGTATAAATCGCGGTTCGCATCATCGGGCTCAAAACCACCGCTCTCCAGCACGCAGGTATCGACGCCCGCCTGCTCCAACTCGCGCGCAATCGTTAATCCGGCAACACCACCCCCGACAATGCAAACAGTCACGATTAATGCTTTACCGTCATTGATCTGGCGCGTATCGATGAACATACGACTCCTTATGCGATCTGCTTCGATTCAATGGTGGCGTTGATGTCGCACCCATGCCCGACTCGACGCCAGCAAGTGCTCCATCAAAGGGCCCGGCTGCTGCACCAAAGCCCAAGCGTCGCGAAACACCACGACTTGTGATAGCACCTCTCGCTCACCCCCCAGTCGGGTCTTGTAGTCATACCGTCCCCACAGAAAATGCACACACTGCAACCCTTTAGCGATGGCATCCTCAATCATCAGCGCACAGCAGAGAAACCCCAGACGCAGCTCATCGTATGCAGGATCATGTGAAATCACGTGCATGAAAACTTCACCGTTCACCACAGTGCAGAGCAGACCCGCACGTAGTTGGCCATCAATCTCGATCATCGATAACTGCCCACGCTCAAGCATGAGTTGACATAGCTGATGCTCTTCGGCGGCACTCATGCCGAAACGCTTGCCTTTGACCTGCATGCGTGCGCGATTGAATTGGATAACCTGCTTGATCTGAGCGAGTTGTATCTCAGTGGTACCGAGCGTACGAAATGACAATGTCGGCGCGCGCTGCTGGGCACGGCGCAGGTAGTGGCGTAGTTTTTCACGGGTACGTGCTGATAAGGAGCGATGCCACTGCTCTTTACTAGCAGGTAGTTTCAGCAGATAGTCATCCGACATTTCGGTCGACAAGCTGATGTAGCGCTTTGGTAAGGTAGAGATCTTGACAGCACGAATCCGGATCACGTCCAGCTTGGGATACAGCCCGAATACTGCATCGGCAAACTCGCTGAGTACCTGTGCGGAGAGTACAAATACTTCATTTAAAACCCGGATCTGATACTGATAGCGGTCGAAAAGAATAATGGCCGAAATACAGCCGTTACGCCTTGCAACCCAGGCTTCAGTACGCGGCGTCAAGCTATCGGAAATCCTTAGCTGCGCCTCGGTGCAATAGATACTGCGGTAGCACCGCTCTAGCGCCGGCCAAACATAGGCGGGTAAAGGCCAGCGGTGAAATTCCGTGGCAAGACCGGGATCCTGAGCGCGCGCGAGACGCTGGATATCTATGCAAGCAACCGATGTCTCGGGTGCGATGGCATGGTTACTCATGCGCCAGCCGCTGCACGCTTCGTATCCGGGGAATAAGCGATTTGACGGAGCTTGCCGTAGCCGTAGTGCTTGCCATAGCGATAGCCACTCGCATCCTCGGTAAGGTCATTAAACACCATGCCTTTAGCAGCAAGGCCTGCGCGCGCGAGTCGTTTCAATGCTTCGGCAATTTCAGTCGGGCGGGTGTGTCCTGCACGCGCGGTCAGCAAGATGGCACCGGCATGTGTGCCCAAGACGAGGCTATCGGCAACTGCTAACAAGGGAGCAGCATCAATCAGCACCAGATCATACTGCGGTGCGAGTTGGCCTAGCATGGTCGCAAGCTCTGGGCGTAGCAGTAACTCAGCCGGATTCGGTGGCAAGCTACCGGTCGCGATGAAATCAAGATTTTCCAGCACAGAAGGGCGCAGTACTCGCTCAATTTGCATCCCATTCAGCAGGTCTGCCAAACCAATTGTGCGCTCGCTGTGAAAATAGCGATGGAGCTGACCATCTCTCAAATCACCATCGATCAACAGCACGCGCTTCCCTGAAACCGCCATGATCGCTGCCAGGTTCACCGATAAAAAGGACTTGCCTATGCCCTCCGTCGGGCCGGTGATCAAGACGATGTTGTTACTGCTTTGCTTCAAACAGAAATGCAGCGCGCTACGTAAATTCCGTAAACCTTCTACGGCCACATCCATGCTGGCAACACGCGATAACAGCGGTAGCTTGGTCGGATCACGGCTGGCTGCCGCCAGCGTTTGCTGTATCTGACTGTGCGGAATGCTGGCATAGATCGGCAAGCCAAACATACGCTCAAGCTGCTCGGGGTCATCGACCGTGCGGCGAATCGAACGCCGTAAAAAGGCAAGTATCACACCGAGGCAAAGTCCGAGGAACATCGCCAGCGCAATGATGCGTGGGCGATTCGGTGTCACCGGTTGATCTGGCCGCTCGGGTGCATCAATCAAGCGCACATTGCTGGTACGCGCAACGCTAATAAGTTGCAGCTGCTGCGCCGATGTGGTGAGCGCAGTGTAGAGCTCGCTATTGACCTTTACCTCGCGCGTCAGTCGAACCATCTCTTGCTCAAGAAACGGTAACTGCCGAAGCTGCGTTGCAGTATCGCGTATTTCTTGCGTCAATTCTCGGATCTGCTGATCAATCGCGGTGACTGCGGGATGCGCTGCGGTATAGCGCGACAGTAGCTCAGTTCGCTTTTGCTCAAGCTCAATTTTGCGGGTGCGCGCTGCAGATGATCGTTGCAGATTGAGCTTGCCCTCTTCCCCTACGTCGACCGTACCATGCGAATTTCGGAAAGCGTTATAGCGGGCCTCGGCTTGCTCCAGCTGGTGCTTTACCTCGGGAAGCCGCTGGTTTAGGTAGGCCAGTGAGCGATCGGCTTCTTCAGTACGGCGTGCGCTATTTTGCGAAAGATACTCTCGACTGATCTCGGTCAGTAGTCGGTAGACCTCGATCGCGCCAGCGCCCTTTAGCGTCGCTACGATCACACCGGATTGCTTGCCCACCTCTTGGACATCGAGCGCTTTCTGTACAGCTTCGATCGCTGCCATGCGTGAGCGACACACCAGTGAAAATCGTGTCCCTGGAACACCTGACAGCCTGTCGATACGCAGATCAAGCGGGCCATAGGCCGTGGTCTCGGTAACACTTTGGCCGATACGGCCTTCAATACTGATTCCGCTATCGTTATCACTCAAGTGGTAGCGACCGCCAGCCAATACACGCAAGCTGAACGACCGGTTCTCAAGATACTCCGGCACATCGAACAGACCAACCTCGATACGCTCATCGCCCCAGGCGTAGCCGCCCAGACCCCGCAACGCGGGTATGTGCTCGGCGAGACCCGTTGCTGCGATCAAACCACCGATAATCGGGAAACGCTCCGGTCGTGCGGTGATATTCAAGCCCAGCCGATCAATCGCGCGCGCAATCACCAGGCGAGAGCGTATCAGCTCGACCTCTGCAGAGGCTGCCGTCTTGTAGTCGATGATGGCACCTGCTTCGCCGAGAATATTTTTCGGATCGCGCTGCCCCTTCTCTTCGACCTGAACCATCAGGCTTGTCTCATACACTGGCCGCGCGGTGAAGGCATACAGTGTCCCCAGCAAGGTCACGATCAGCGTCACCCACCCGATCATCCATGCATTGCGTAGCAGAATATCGAGATAGCTCCGTAGATCGGTCGCATGATCATCCGACAAAATAAGGGGCTGCTCGCCCGTATAGCTGAGCTGTAGATTGGGTTGCGGCATTCAGTAAGTTTCCGAGGCTGAAATCAAAAAAAACGCTGCGATCAACGTCCGGGCGCTGGCGTGGTGGCAATCACTGCAGTCGGTAGCGAACCCGGGATCATCGCGCTCATCGTACGACTCCAATTCGTAAGCGCTGTCGCGGCGACATACACCACATCCTTGGGTTGTAGCTCGAATCCCTCGGCAATCGCCAATGCGCCAGGTGCGTTGGCATCCAGCTGGTAGACACGCGATGTACCAACCGAACGCCGCACAACGTATACCTTGCGTGCATCGCCGGTCACTGGATTGATTCCTCCCGCTTCACCCAAAGCCTCGTTCAGCGTAAGTCGCCCGTTACGCATCGGTAGTGCCCGGGGTGAGCTGACTTCGCCCGACAGAAAAACCTTGTTATCGTCGCGCGACATGACTCGAACCAGATCGCCATTGGCCAGCATGATCGACGATGGGTTGACACCGCGCTGCACTAGCTGCGGTAAATTGATGGTGTAGGTTTTATGCGCGCGGGTGAGAAGTACCCGACTTTGATCTGCCACCGGATTGATGCCACCCGCGCGATTGATTGCCTCAGTCAGCGTGGTCGGCACATCGTTGATTGGCTGTACACCAGGTAGCTTGACCTCGCCATCAACATAGACGCGCTGGCTGCGGTAGTGCTGGACTTTGAGCGTGACCTTCGGATCGCGCAGATAAGTCGCGAGTCGCTTGCTGAGTAAGGCATGGATTTCACTCGGTGTCAGGCCCGCGACCTTGATACGCCCCGCATACGGAAAATCCAGCATACCGTTCTGGTCAACCTCGAACCCGGAGCCAGGTTGCATCGGGCTGGCAGCAATACCAATCGCTCCCATACCTGCAGCAGGCAATGGCGGCAGCATGGTCGCGGACAGCTCAGGGTGATCCCAGATCACGATACTGAGCACATCACCCGCACCAACCCGATACGGCTGAGCAGCTTGCATCAGCGTACTGATATCTTCTAATGCGCGCTGCTCGCGCTCCTGCTGTTCCGATTTGACTAGGGCAGGCGTAATCAACTCGATCGCAGGATTCACTTGCTTGGCTTCGTCACCCTCGGCCACGCTAGCTTTGGAAAACTGTATTCCGGGCGCCATCGACGAACAGCCCGCAACGCCGAGCGCGATAGTCATCGCGATAAAGCATATCCGGCTGGATCTTTGCATCGAGAGTCTCTCCACCAACGCCAACGTGGGAAGGACTCTACGTGGGGTACGCCCTCTGATGCTTGACGGTACTCAGCCTTCTCGCAGGGTGAGTATGGGCGGTCTCGACAGCACGCGATGTAATCCGAACCAGCCGCCTGCCAAGGCGCTGGCCACACCCAAGCCAAGACCCGCAAGGAGTACCGTCGGCCGAAAAATCCACTCCACATCAAGCACCTGATGCGCCAGTATCCATCCGACTGCCGTAGCACCGAGCGCCGCCAGCAAGCCTGCACTGCCGCCTACCAGTACGCACTCAACCCACTGCGCATTCGATAGCTGCGCACGGGTCGCACCAAGTGCGCGCAGCAGGGCTGACTCATGCGCGCGTTCATGCTGTGACACTAACATCGCCGCAGCAAGCACCATTACCCCTGCCGCAAGCGTGAACAAAAACAAGAACTCGACTGCACTCACCACCTGACTAATCACCTGCTGCACTTGCCCCACCATGCTGCCAACATCAACAATCGTCAAGTTAGGGTAATCACGCACCAGTTGATTCACCAGCGCTTGCTTCGACGGCGGCAAGTAGAAGGCGGTGATCGAGGTACTGGGCAAGGCAGCGCCCGCCGCCGGATCAAGGATGACAAAGAAATTTACTCGCATCGATCCCCAGTCTAGTTTGCGAATACTGGTAATCGTCGTCTCAACCGGTACGCCGGCAACATCGAAGCGCAAGCGATCGCCCAGCTTCAAGCCGAGTGTCTTCGCAATACCCTGCTCCACCGACGATTCACGCTGCGCCGACGCATCAAACCAACGTCCCTGCACAATCGTATTCGCGGGCGGTAGCGATGGCATCGTCGACAAATTGAACTCTCGCTCGATCAGGCGCTGGGCACGCTCCTCTGTGAAACTTTGCGGACCGATGACCGTATCGTTGCGCTGGATCAGTCGACCTCGAATCATGGGGTAAAGCTGAATATCGCTCATCCCGTTGGCGTGCAAAATTTCTTCAATTGGCGCACGCTGCTCGGGTTGTATGTTGATGATGAAATGATTGGGTGCATCCGGCGGAGCTGATTGCTGCCACGCAGCGAGCAAATCATGGCGGGTCACCGTGAGTAGCAGCAGCGCCATCAAACCAAGCGCTAGCGATACGATCTGCAGCACACTTGCCGCCGGGCGCCGCCGTAATGAATCCAGCGCAAACCGCCAGGCAGGTGTATCCAGCGATGTACGCGACCAGCGCAGTACCCGCAGTAGCGCCCAAGCAAAACCAGCGAACAACATGAGCGCAGCTGCGAAACCTACCGCAGTCCACACACCCAGCTTCAGCTCACCGGTCTGCCACAACAGTAACGTCACAAAACACAAGAGCGCGATCAGATAACCTGCCAGCGTGAACGGCTGTGGCAGTGGTTGCTCTCGACGGATCACGCGGTTATGCGGCACGTTTCGTAATTGCAGAACCGGCGGTAGCGCAAACCCAAGTAACAAAAGTAAACCCGTGAGTACACCTTGCAACAAGGGCAGCCAACCCGGTGCCGGAAGGGCCACTTGCATCAGTGCGCCCAACCATTGCAACAACAAGAAATGGGCACCGAATCCTGCCATCGCACCGATCACGCCACCCGCCAGACCAATCAGTAAAAATTCGATCAAGTAGATCTGCGTGACCTCATTTTGCTGAAGCCCGAGGCAACGCAGCATCGCTACACCATCCAGATGACGCTGCATGAAGCGCCGCGCCGCCAACGCAATCGCCAGCGCCGCCAACATAGCCGTCAACAGACTCACCAGCGCGAGAAATTGACGCGCACGATCCAGCGTGGCCCGCATCTCGGGCCGCCCCGCATCAAGTGCCTCCAGCTGAACACCGCGCGTGTCAGTGGTCTTGATCTGATCTTCCAGCCACAGCCGGTAAGAGCGTACCTTGTCCGGGTCGCCCGCTACTTGCAAACGATAGGTGATCCGCGAACCGGGTTGTAGCAAGCCGGTCGCCTCTAAATCTTCCAGCGCGATCATGACGCGAGGGGCGAAGCTCATGAACCCAGCGCCGCGATCTTGCTCCAACAAAATCGTCCCTGAAATTCGGAAGCTGCCCTCACCCAGTTTCAGCGTCGCGCCCTGCGCAATCTGCCGTGAGGCCAGAAAACTCGCGTCTACCCAGACCTCGCCACGCTTAGGCGCGCCACGCGCGGCATCGGTTCTCCCGGCGCGCTCCAGTTGCAGGTTGCCACGTAGCGGGTACTCCGCCGATACCGCTTTTACTGCCACCAATCGCGTATCGACCTGCTCGCCATCACCCGTGCTGGCCATACTCGGGAAGGTCACGGTGTCTGCGAGCGATAGCGAAAGACGCTGGGCTTCAGTACGCCATGCCTGATTCAATGGATAGTCACTGCGTACCAACAGGTCAGCACCCAGCAACTGGGCGGCATCACGGCTAAGCGCGCGATTCATACGATCTACGAAAAAACCGACTGCCGATGATGCGGCAACCGCAATCACTAGTGCCAGCAATAAAAAACGTAATTCACCAGCGCGCCAGTCGCGTCGGGTCATACGCACAGCATGGGCAAAAATCAGGGCGGTGTTGCGAATCATCCAAAGCTCCAAAAATCACGCCCGCGTAAGGCGCGGGCGTGTGGATGATACCCCTGCTGGCAAAACTACATCGTGGCGCCGCGTTTCCCGCCTTGGTGGGTATGCTCGAAGTTTTGCTGGCAGCGCGCGCAACGTTCAGAGGTGGGCATCACCAGCAGTCGCTCAAACGGTATCGGGTAGCCACAGCTGACACACTCACCGTAGCGACCGCTCCGCAGACGCTGACGGGCCTGCTCGACGGCGCGAAGTTCATGCAAATCGCGTGTTACTGACGCATTACCGAGATCGACCGACAGATCAGCAAACGATAAGTCTCCCGGATCGGGCGACTCACCTGCAACCTGCGCAAAGTCTTCTTGCTGAATCATCTCGCGGTGAATATCCTCACGTAGCGCCTTTTCACGCTGCGCCAGAATCTCTTCAAGTTGCGCCCTGTGGCGTCCGCTGAGCTGCTCCATGGTGACCTCCCGTTGGCTAGAGAATTCAGTACTGAAATACGGTCGGTAGATTCTGTGCCTTTGTAGATCACCTTACTTGATTCAACGCAAACCGATAGGTGTGCTTGAATCATCCTGTGGTATTCCGTGCGCCATACTGACCCTGCGCTGTACAGTATGCTCAACAACACCACATCAATAGAGAACCGGCGTAGTTAATTCGATCAGCGATCGTCTGGTCGCTCATTACAATTTGTTAGGAAAGCGAAGGACTAATTTTCATGAATGATGGCGCGCCATTGACTTGTCTCAATCGGACTACGCTGTATTTCGGAGGGATTACCGCTAGACTCTTTTCTCCTATTTAACACCCCTATTTGTCTCAAACTTAAGGATGACGAGTGCGACCATGCAAACCAACTGCCTTTCAGATCCCACACTAACTTCTGAAATTCTGATGGATACCTTTCTGCGTTCATCTGCCCGAATGGGTGATAGCGCACGCGAAGTATGGCTATCACGTCAGGTGATGCTGAGTCTGGTTCGTTTGGTTCGCACCGAGCAACTACTCACGATCCGGCGTTCGGTTAACCGGCTTGTCCCAAGCAATCTGTTGATGAGCCCCATACGGGGTACACGTGGGCGCCGAGGTATGGGCGGGTATCCCGGTCAGACCCAATTCGTTTTTGACAGCGATGAGTGAACTTGGTCACCTCAATCAATGAGGTGTTTTCTAAGACTGGAATAGCAACACCAGCATGACACCCATCATGCCTATCGATGCCCACAAGGCAATGGTGATCACTGGTCGGTTTGGCTGATCGGTGAGTTCCCGCCAGACCTGCAAAACCGACTGGCTGGCGCTGCCTGGCCAAGGATTACGACGCCGCTCGCGTCCATTCCAGATTTTCTCCGGCGGCTGTAAGTTACCGCGGATTTCTTGCGCCTCGTACTTGGCAATCCACGCATCATGATGTGAGCGACGTGAAGGGTCGGAAAGTATCGCGTAAGCCTCATTGATGAGCTGGAAGGTCTGGGTTGCTTTGTCGCTGCCACCATGCCGATCTGGATGAAACTTGTGGCACAGCGTCTTGTAAGCTGCCCGAATAACTTCGGGTGGCGCATCCCGTGCAACCTTCAGGTTGTCATAGTGTGTGTGTAGCTTGCTCATATCTACTATTCATTCAATACGGTTACGCACAGTACGAGCGACCCTCACGTCCCTGCTTGAGCCGCATCAATTTTTCGTAGCTGGACTGCGCCTAGCATTCGAAAATTGGCTGACACATCGTGTGCCAATGCGTATCAAATTCTGCAAGCCTTAGGGAGCATACAGATGGCCAAGCAATGGGTGATCGTCGCCGACAGGACGAGAGCAAGAATTTTCGAGAACGATGGTAACTTGGACAAACTCAACGAGGTAGAAGATCTACTGAATCCTGAAGGCCGATTTTCTGATGCCGAGTTTCATCATGATGCCAGAGGCCGCTTTTGTGGCAAGGGAAATCGTCAGCATTCTCATACCTCGCAACCCCGCGTGAGTAAGGCGGCACACGATGAGGAAAACTTTTCCCGCCAGCTTGCCGCTGTGCTTGACAAAGGTTGCGAAGCAAGTCGCTACGATAGTCTAGTCGTCGTCGCACCGCCCGCCTTCCTCGGCATACTACGCAAGCAATTCTCCGATAAAGTTGGTAAACGAATCGTGAAACAATTGGATAGCGATATCTCCAGCTATGCAGCACGTCAGATTAGCGATTATCTGAAACAGCATTTGCACTGAGCGTGTTCAACCAAATCTGCTTTTTCATGTGGATCTATCGAACGGCAACCGAGCATCATTGACCTGATCGCTCACTGATTCAGCAGTCACCTTTCTTCCGATGCCCCGGTGGACAATGACCGTGTCTATGTGAATCTTCGCGATCGCGATCACGTCTACGTCCCTCACCACCCTGCCAACCACCCTGCCGAAATTGCCATCCCTCGGGACTCTGTATCCATTCCGGTTGGACGTAGACATAACCAACCCTCGCGCGCTCCCAACGCCCGGGCACCCAACGGTAATCATTGCCATCCCA
>CAZLJL010000002.1:24344-30643 GCA_964559785.1 uncultured Bifidobacterium sp. | reverse complement strand
TTTCGCTGCACGCCATCAAGCGCCCACACTTATCGGCTGTTAATTGTTAATGAACTCTGGTTTTTGGCGCCGAACCGAGGTCCTGCGCCTTGTTTGCAGATCGTCGTGTCTGCAAACAGCAAAGAAGCGAGATTATGAGTTGCTTAGACAATCTCGTCAACTGCTTCGTTGCTTGTCTCTTGCTGGCCGGCTAATTCGCTAGGAACAGCGCGTGATCAGCAAAGAAGCGGGATTATGAACGATTCCTGAACTTGCGTCAACCGCCCCTTCAAATGCGCTTCAAAAGCCCGCAAATCGAAGGAGCGCCAAGCCTCCGGCTAGCGCGGAGCAGCAGGATGACGACGTGAGTTTTTTGACAATAAAGCCGGCGCTTGGGGGCGCTTACTTGTCCTCGAAGTTTGGCTGGCGCTTTTCCAGGAAAGCTTTCATGCCTTCCTTTTGGTCCTCGGTCCCGAATGTGCTGTGGAACATGCGCCGCTCAAACAAAACGCCCTCAGTCAAGGAAGACTCGTAGGCTCGATTGACCGACTCCTTGATCATCATTACCGTTGGCAGCGACATGGTCGCAATCACGCCCGCCGCCGCCAGCGCCTCGTCCACCAACTTGTCGGCACTGACCACCCGCGACACCAAGCCGGTTCTCTCTGCTTCAGCGGCATCCATCATGCGGGCTGTCAGGCACATATCCATGGCCTTTGACTTGGACACCGCACGTGGCAGGCGCTGAGTTCCGCCTGCGCCAGGCATGATGCCCAGCTTGATCTCGGGTTGACCGAACTTTGCGGTATCGGAGGCGATGATGAAGTCGCACATCATCGCCAACTCGCAACCACCGCCCAAGGCAAATCCCGAAACAGCCGCAATCACCGGCTTTCGGATCTGGCGAATCTTTTCCCAATTACGCGTGATGTAATCACCTTTGAACGCATCCATGTAGCTGTAGTTAGCCATGGCACCAATATCGGCGCCAGCAGCAAACGCTTTTTCGCTACCGGTAATCACCATACAGCCGATTTGGTGGTCTGCATCAAAGGCCAGCAGCGCGTGCCCGAGCTCATCCATCAATTGGTCATTCAGCGCATTCAGCGCTTTGGGGCGATTTAGCCTTACCAGACCCACCTTGCCATGGGTCTCAACCAGAATGTTTTCGTATTGCATGCCAGGCTCCTTGCTGAGTTTGAGATTCTTACGAGAAATTGTATCCCGCCTGATTATCACGCTAAGCGCTTCTGGTTTCGATGGATCCTTGTGCTCGATCGAAGGTCTACTCAGAGGCTGCCGCAAAATATCACCTACGGTGCTTGTCGCCTCTTGCCGCACGGCGAGTAGTTTCTGCAGCGCCCTGTATGTGGGTCATCTCCTCGCACTGCCCACTATTTGGAAGATACTCACTTGTGATGCTTCATCAGCCATTACCACTTAAAAACTATGTGTGAACAATTAACGCAAATCAGCGAAGCAGAGCAGTCACTGCATGAAATGGTCGATCGGCTACAGCAATGTCCTGATATCAATGTTCCCGATGCTTACCACGCCGTGATGCGAACCACCGAGCATCTGTTCTGGTTAGAACAGGAATTGATGGAGGCCTACGATTTTCCATCGCGACAGACCCACCTCGAGCAACACGCGCGGGTACTGCGTGGCTTGCATTGCGCCCACAGCGCAGTGTTGAGAGGTTCTGCAGAGCACGGACGGCATGCCGGCGGCAAGTTACTGTTGGAGTGGCTTGCTTTGCACCGCGACACCATGCATGCGGTATTGACGATCTGGGTGAGTTATTGCGAGAGCGGGCTTGTCGACAACAAAAACCGCCCCCAAAGGCCCGTGATTAACGCGCACTAAGGGCCAATGGGGTTGGCAGCAGTACCCACATCTGGACCGACTGCTTCATCTTGCCTGCCAACTCACCTGCATCTTTGCCAAAGCCCCAAAAAAAGTCGGCGCGTACCGGATTACGAATCGCACCACCGGTATCTTGTGCCAGCATCAGCCGACGCAAAGGCGTAGTGCTATTGGGTAGCGTGGTGGACAAGAACACCGGCGCCCCCAGCGGGGTGAACTGCGGGTCAATCGCGATTGAGCGCTGCGCCGTCAGCGGCACGCCGAGCGCACCTTTAGGTCCAATGCTGGGATCGCTGATTGTCTCTTCTTTGAAAAAAACATAGCTGGGATTCGCATCCAGTAGCTCCTTGAGACGGCGCGGATTACTCGCAGCCCACGCCTGTATGCCCTGCATCGATGCTTGCTCCATCATCAACTCGCCACGGTCGACCAAATAACGACCAATCGAGCGGTAGGGGTGCCCATTTTGATCAGCATACGCAAGGCGTACTGTTTCGTTCGCGTCCGTAAGAAACACGCGCCCAGAGCCCTGCACCTGCAAGAAAAAAGCCTCGATCGGGCTGTCCACCCACAGCAACTCTGTGCCGGCTAGTGAGGCCTGCGTGTCCAATTCGGAACGGGTGAAATAAGGCACAACCTTGTTGCCCACCACGCGCCCACGGAGACGGAAATTTTTTAACTCGGGATAAAGCCCCGCCAAGTCAATGGTCAGCAAATCGGAGGGAGGTTTGTGCAGCGGCGTCTGGAAAACACCGCCACGCTTACGCGATCCGCGCAGTAGCGGCTCGTAGTACCCGGTCACCATTCCTTGCGTACCGCCATCCGAGTTACGCAACTGGTGCGGAACGAAGTGAGACTCGAAGAATCGGCGCACCGCCGAGACGTCTGCAATATCGACCGACGCTGTAGCGGCGCAGGCCTGTTTCCATTCCGGCTTAGCGGCAAGTACGCGACAAGATGCCAGTAACGGCGCCCATGCTTCGCGCTGATCATCTTCGCTCCAGCCGAGGATATCCGCGAAGCTTACTCGCTGCAGGTAGTCGGCTGGGCGCGGCGTGACTGTCGCAGCCGGTGCTGGTGGTACGGCTGGCGCCGGCACGACCGGCACCGTGCCGGGTACTGAGGCAGCGGGCGCGGGGGGTGCAGGGGTTGGTGGCTGCACCGACTTGGTCGCACAAGCCGCCATAAAACTGGCCAACACTAGCGCCGTCAGCAGGCGGTTAATCACGGATAATTGACCGCGCGTGATTCTGAGCTTGATGTGTTGCAATGGGTTCAATTTGGTAGGGTCACTCAAATTTTCAATCTAACGCTGGGATTCGACCCGCGCCGAACCGGACACCTGCAGTTGGCTAATGCAGTGTGCGGGGTAATGAGAGGCCGAACTCGGGAATCGGTACCTCGAAGCGATGTCCATCTTCGGCCACACAGAAATATTCGCCGCGCATAGTTCCGTGAGGTGTCGCCAATGAGGTGCCGCTGGTGTACTCAAACTGCTCGCCGGGCTGTAACAAGGGCTGATGACCCACCACGCCCAAACCGCGTACTTCCTGCACCTTGCCGCTGGCATCGGCGATCACCCAGTGTCGCGCAATCAGCTGGGCTGGAATCGATCCGGTGTTCTTGATCGTTACTGCGTAAGCGAACACGTAGTTCGATCGGTCCGGTTCGGATTGCTCCTCCAGATACTGCGTCCTCACGCTAATGCTCATTTCATAAACAGCCATGATGATCCGTCATGCTTTCGGTTAGGTTAAGGCGCGATTGCACACGAATTCAGCGGCGGCCGCAAGCCGGGTTAACAGCGCAGCCGGTTAGAATGGATGCGCTACTTCGAAGGAAGCACCACCATGAGTACCTATCGCATCGCCCCCAGTATCTTGTCCGCCGACTTTGCCCGCTTGGGCGAAGAGGTTAAAAACGTGGTCGCCGCTGGCGCAGACATTATCCATTTCGACGTGATGGACAATCACTACGTGCCCAATTTGACGATAGGCCCGCTGGTATGCGAGGCCATTCGTCCCCATGTGCAGGTACCGATTGATGTGCACTTGATGGTGAAACCTGTCGACCGCATCATCCCCGATTTCGCCAAAGCGGGGGCCAACATCATCAGCTTCCACCCCGAGGCCAGCGAACACATCGACCGCACACTGCAGCTGATCCACGATCAAGGGTGCAAGGCCGGGCTGGTATTCAACCCCGCCACGCCGCTCCACTACCTCGAGCACGTCCTAGACAAGCTGGACCTGATCCTGATCATGTCGGTCAATCCAGGATTCGGTGGCCAGTCTTTCATTACGCAAGCGCTGAAGAAGATTGCGGCTGTTCGGCAAATGATTGACGCCAGCGGCCGCGAGATCATGCTGGAGGTCGATGGCGGTATCAAGGTCGAGAATATTGCAGACGTCGCCAGGGCGGGCGCGGACACCTTTGTTGCGGGCTCCGCGATTTTCGGCAAACCTGACTACAAGTCGGTAATTGATGCCATGCGCGGTCAGCTTGCCGCTGTGTGATGGCTCAAAAACCGCCGGGCGGCGCCATTCCTGGCGCGGCCCAGACCGAGCTTTGGGCGCATGCGATGGTATATTTGCACCCTTGTCTTTCAATGCCTCCCACCCGAGGCCTTTGTTATCCCAATGTTTCTCGTTAATAAACCAAAGCTGATCCCGCAAGGTGCATTTGAGGCCTGGCTGTGGCGACGCTGGCACTCGCCGATCTAAGCTGATCCTGTGTCAACAGCCCACTGTGGCTGGATGGTTTATAGAACATGGCGCCGCCACACCCTTCCCGGCGGCCGGAGAGAAACATGACCGAACTCGAATTTCGATCGCTGGCCGCGCAAGGCTACAACCGAATCCCGCTTATCTCCGAGGCGCTCGCCGACCTGGAGACGCCACTCACGCTTTACCTCAAGCTTGCGCAACCGCAACATCAAGGTCGCAACACCTTCCTGCTTGAATCCGTCGTGGGCGGCGAGCGGTTCGGCCGCTACTCCTTCATTGGTCTGCCGGCCAGCACGCTACTACGCAGCTTCGGTATGCGCACAGAAGTCGTAAAGCACGGTGAGGTAATAGAAACATCCGATCAAAACCCGCTCGATTTCATTGCCGAGTTTCAGGCCCGCTACAAGGTCGCACTCAGTCCCGGAATGCCACGCTTCTGCGGCGGTCTGGCCGGATATTTCGGGTACGACGCAGTTCGCCTTATCGAGCGAAAACTGGAACACAGCGCGCCACCGGACACGCTGCAACTACCCGACATACAACTACTGCTAACCGAAGAGCTAGCGGTCATCGATAACCTCTCGGGCAAGCTCTATCTGATCGTTTACGCAGACCCAACCCGCGCTGAGGCCTACAGCAGCGCCAGACAGCGGCTGAAAGACCTGCGCGCAATGCTGCAACGTCCGGTCGATGTGCCAGTGACATCAGCATCGGTCCGCACCGAGGCAATTCGAGACTTCAAAAAAGAAGATTTTCTACAAGCAGTACTAAAGGCCAAGGAATACATCATGGCCGGTGACCTGATGCAGGTACAAGTAGGCCAACGCATACGTAAGCCCTACGTCGACTCACCCTTGTCACTTTATCGCGCACTGCGCTCGCTGAATCCTTCGCCCTATCTGTATTTCTATAACTTCGGTGATATGCAGATCGTCGGTAGCTCACCAGAAATTTTGGTACGCAACGAAACTAATCGGGATGGGCAGCGCAAGGTCACGATACGTCCGCTGGCGGGTACCCGGCCACGCGGCGCCACACCTGAGCTGGACACCAAGTTGGCTGATGAATTACTGGCGGATCCCAAAGAAATCGCCGAGCACGTAATGCTGATCGACCTTGCACGCAATGATATTGGCCGCATCGCCGAAATCGGTAGCGTGCAAGTGACCGATAAATTCGTCATCGAAAAATATTCACATGTTCAGCATATTGTGTCGAATGTCGAAGGAACACTGAAAGATGGCATGAGTAATCTCGATGTACTGCGTGCCACCTTCCCGGCCGGGACCTTGTCTGGCGCCCCCAAAGTACGGGCAATGGAATTGATCGACGAACTCGAACCCGTGAAGCGCGGCATCTATGGTGGCGCCTGCGGCTATATGTCGTTTGGTGGCGAAATGGATCTCGCTATCGCCATCCGTACAGGCGTCATCAAAGACGGCATGCTCTATGCACAAGCCGCTGCTGGCATCGTCGCCGACTCCGTTCCCGAAATGGAATGGTTAGAGACAGAAAATAAAGCGCGCGCCGTATTACGTGCGGCGGAGCAGGTACAAGACGGTCTTGATGGGGAACTGTGATGATCACTCACCCTTTAGCGCGCTTTATTTCGGTGGAGGCTAACCTGCACGTAGTGCAGGTTAAGCGCAGCGGCCGGAACCAAAATAAGTCCTGCGCCGTATTACGTGCGGCGGAGCAGGTACAAGACGGTCTTGATGGGGAACTGTG
>CAZLJL010000002.1:0-24244 GCA_964559785.1 uncultured Bifidobacterium sp. | reverse complement strand
TAGTGCAGGTTAAGCGCAGCGGCCGGAACCAAAATAAGTCCTGCGCCGTATTACGTGCGGCGGAGCAGATACAAGATGGCCTGGACGGGGAGATCTGACATGCTGCTAATGATCGATAACTATGATTCGTTCACCTACAACCTGGTGCAGTATTTCGGCGAACTCGGTGAAGATGTACGCACCTACCGTAACGACGAGATCACTATCGAGGCAATCGAGCAACTCAAACCTACGCGTATCTGCATTTCGCCAGGTCCCTGTACACCGCACGAGGCGGGCGTCTCAGTCCCGGTACTGCAACACTTCGCTGGCAAGGTGCCGATCCTGGGCGTTTGTCTCGGGCATCAAAGCATCGGCGCCGCCTTTGGTGGCAAGGTAATCCGAGCGAAGCAGGTCATGCATGGCAAAACCTCGCCGATCGAGCATACCGGCACCGGGGTGTTCAAAGATCTGCCGAGTCCCTACACGATTATTCGCTACCATTCACTCGCCATTGAGCGCGAAACGCTACCTGACTGTCTCGAGGTGACCGCTTGGACCGAGGATGGCGAGATCATGGGTGTACGTCATAAAAACTTCCCGATCGAAGGCGTGCAGTTCCACCCCGAGTCAATATTGTCCGAGCATGGCCACGCTCTGCTCAAGAACTTCCTCACTAGCTGACGGAGACGAAGATGACACTCAGCCCGCAAGAGGCATTGCTGCGATGTATTGAGCATCGCGAAATCTTCCCTGATGAGATGCTGACCTTGTTTCGTCAGATCATGGGGGGAGAGATGTCACCCGTGATGATCGCTGCCTTAACCATGGGGCTGCGCGTCAAGAAAGAGACCATCGGGGAGATCGCAGCGGCCGCCCAAGTGATGCGCGAATTCGCAACCAAGGTCGAGGTAGCAAACCCTGAAAATCTGGTTGATATTGTTGGCACGGGTGGGGATGGCGCACACACCTTCAATATCTCGACTGCATCGATGTTCGTGGCCGCCGCAGCCGGTGCACGGGTGGCAAAACATGGTGGCCGAAGCGTCTCCTCATCTTCGGGAAGTGCCGACGCGTTAGAAGCGCTCGGCGTCAATATCCATCTGCAGCCTGAACAAGTTGCGCAAACGATTGCCGAAACCGGTATCGGCTTCATGTTCGCACCCAATCATCACGCCGCAATGAAGCATGCCGCTCCGGTGCGCAAAGAGCTGGGCGTGCGCACAATTTTCAATATCCTCGGGCCATTGACGAACCCCGCTGGCGCACCGAACATCATGATGGGTGTATTTCATGCGGACTTAGTCGGCATTCAGGTACGCGTACTACAACAACTCGGTGCAAAACATGCGCTAATTGTCTGGGCACGAGACAACATGGATGAAATCTCACTCGGCGCAGCAACCATGGTGGGCGAATTAATTGATGGCGAGATTCGCGAGTACGAGATTCACCCGGAAGATTTTGGTTTACAGATGAGCTCAAGCCGTAACTTGAAAGTGGCGAGTGCTGCAGAATCAATTGCCAAGATTCGTGAAGTACTCGATAACCAAGCAGGACCAGCACGTGACATCGTTCTACTTAACAGTGGCACTGCGCTGTACACGGCAGGCGTCGCGAGTAGCATTGCGGAGGGCGTTGATCGTGCACGCGAGGCTGTTGCCTCTGGCGCAGCGCGCGCAAAACTCGAGCAGTTTGCGAAGCTGACTCGCACCCTCGCATCAGCTTAAGGAGTCAACCAGTGGCCGATATCCTAGATCAGATTCTGTCAGTCAAAGCAGACGAGATCGCTGCGGCAAAAAAATGGCAAGACTTCGCGAGCCTGCGCCGAGAAGTGGAACATGACGCTGAAGCACGTGCGCAAATCCGTGGCTTCGAAAATAGTCTGCGCCACAACATCGCGGCCGGTAAGGCAGGCGTCATCGCTGAAGTAAAAAAAGCATCGCCCTCCAAGGGTGTGCTGCGCGAAGATTTTCGGCCTGCCGAGATCGCGAGCAGTTATGCCAAGCACGGCGCTGCCTGTTTGTCTGTGCTGACAGACGAGCGATTCTTTCAGGGGGCGCCCGACTACTTGAAGCAAGCCCGCGCTGCCTGCAGCATTCCGGTGCTGCGCAAAGATTTCATCGTCGACCCCTACCAGGTCTATCAGGCGCGCGCATGGGGTGCTGATTGCATCTTGCTGATCGTCGCGGCGCTCGACCATGGCTTAATGCGCGAGCTGGAAGCCTGCGCACATGAAATCGGTATGGATGTGCTGGTCGAGGTACATGATGCCGATGAGCTTGAAGCAGCGTTAAAACTCGACACTGCATTACTCGGCATAAATAACCGTAACCTGCGTACCTTTGAAACCACGCTCGATACAACGATTCAACTACTGCCACGAATTCCCGAGAACAAGCTGGTGATTACTGAGTCGGCTATTCGAACACGCGATGATGTGCAGCGTATGCGTGATCATGCGGTCCATGCATTTTTGGTTGGCGAGGCATTCATGCGCGCGCAAGATCCGGGCGTGGAATTGGCCCATCTCTTCAACTGATTCAAAAGTTCTAGGCTCTGGCCTGGGCTGCAGTGATGCGTTTTTGGATGACCCGCTCGGTTCAAGTCATGACGGCATAGGCGTGGCTTCAGAGTGCTAGCCTTTTTATTCAGCGCCATCATGTGCCATGCGCATGGGATCAAGACGCTCGACCCACTCAGCTCCCAGCGGTAATGGCTCGTCGCAAATCATCGCCGCCAGAAACTCCCCGCACAATGGCGCGCACGTAATGCCACGCGCGCCATGCCCCAAGCTGGCATACAAACCCGGTGCTAACTTGCCTACAAGCGGGAGTCGATCCTGCGTCGTCGCGCGCCAACCGACGCGGCCACTGATTAGCGCCGATACGCCATCGGCAAATCCCGGCAGTAGTCGATGCAAGCGTGCAAGGTTTTCGAGATCATCAGCAGATCGTGCAGCAGGATCCTCATCATCATGCTGCAAGGTAGCGCCCACCGTATGCATGCCGTCGACCGCAGGCGACACGTAACCTTCACGACACACCACCATCTCAAGCGGGAAATCGGCGCGTGCAGGAAGTTGAGAGAGCTGTCCGCGTGCGCGGCCCATCGTCAGTCGTGTATTGCTGAGACCAGTATCAAATGCAGTGGTAATCAAGACAAGGGGCGCATCTATCCGCGAACCATTCTCAAGTTCCACACGCCAACCGTTCGTTTGCGGCACGAGACTTCTGACTGCCGTACCGCTGCGCACGGAGATCAGTGGGTGCTCTAACATGGCGCTCACTAATGCCGGTGGCGCAACCCAACCAGCCTCTGCGAGATGAAAACCCTCTGCCGCAGGGGGCCAACCACATAACTGCGCTGCCGTGGTGACATCAACAGCTTTCAGCCAATCCTCGCTGACCGTGGTCGCTTGCTGTGTCATTTTGTCGTGCTTGCGCGCATCGCGCGCAATTCGCACTACACCGCACCATGCATGGGGCACTGAAGCCGCTTGACGTCCAATCCACCGGCGCAGCCAGCTCGCCCCCGCTGACGTGATCTCGGTCACCGGATTACCAATCGCACCCAGCTCGGGGCGCACAATACCCACCGGATTACCAGAGCCGCCAGCCGCAGGACGCTCACGCTCGATCAACTGCACTGCAATGCCGCGTCGAGCAAGTTGACGCGCCGCGCTTGCCCCCGCAATACCAGCGCCAATTACGATAGCCGATGCCGGTGGCTTGATCACCTCGCCGCTATTCAGCGGCCAACGCGCCGACAGCGCATCACGTTTCATACCAAAGCCCGCACGCTTCTCAACAATGAAACCTGCATCAACCAATGAACGCCTAACCGAACCTGCAACGCACCAGCTAGACAGTTGCGCAGCGGGTGCTGCCAACGTCGCCAAATAGGTAAGTACCATTGGCGACCACATCTGCGGGTTGCGATCTGGCGCGAATCCGTCCAGAAAAAAAACATCGAAGTGCCCGCGAATCGCTGGTAGCGCCTCAGTAATATCGGCGAATACCAGCGTTAGCGTGACTTGCTCATCCAGTTCGAGTACATGAAAGCCCGCCATCATCGGCGGCCACTGTGCAATTAGACGTTCGGCCAAGGCTTGTAGCAATGGCCGCTGCTGCTCATCGGTATTACTAAGTGCATGGTCGAGTGCGAAGCGGAGATCATGCTGCGTGAAAGGATGCTTCTCGATCGAGACATAATGCAAACGCGCCATACCCTGGCTGGACCGCAGGCTGTGCCAGGTCGCGAGAAAATTGACGCCCAAGCCAAAGCCTGTCTCCAGCAGACGCACGCAGGTTTGCTTGTGCCAGCGCGCAGGTAGCCCGCTACCGTCGATGAACACATGCTCGGCCTGTCCCCAGGCACCACTGCGACTGGCATAGGAATCACCAAACTCGGGGGCAATCAAGTGGCCCTGGTCATCGCTGCGCCAACGCGCCGGTTGAAGTCGGGTGGTGAACATCTCGGTAACAGGGCGCGCTGACAGTACGCCTTCTGCTAAAGCTGAAGAGAGTGCCGATCATACAATGCCAACTAAATGATGTCGCCGTATGGATCTCTGGCACACTGCGGGCAAACCTCACCGAAAGCATTCGCCATGAAAAGAATTGTCACCCTCTTGCTACTGCTCACCACACTGCCGGCTTTGGCCCAAGTCTGGATACGTTATGCGCAAACCGATACGGCAACTCTGTACTTCGACAGCCTACGCACGCGCAAGATGGGCGACACCGCCTTTGTATGGGACTTGCACGATCTGAACAAACCCGCCAAAGATGACGCCGGACGAGTGTACCGCTCGGTGATGTACGCTACCGAGTATCAATGTCGTATACGTCAGCGTCGTGTGCTGAGCATTCTGCTGTATCCAGAGCCCATGGCCAAAGGTACAGACATCGAAGTGATCGCAAGCGGCGAATGGACAGCCACGCCACCAGACTCCCTCAGTGGCCAGCTATTCGACCATATATGCGAGTGAGCCAGAGGCGGCTCGTGGTGCCAGCCAACGGTTGAACTCCGCCACATCTTCCTCAGTCAGCCCTACACGTAATTTCAGACCGATCAGACTGCGCAAATAGTCATAACGCGCTTTCGCCTGATCGACGCGCGAGCGCAGCAAACGACGCCGCGCATCCAGCAGCTGAATTACGGTAACCACACCCAGCTCATAGCCACGCTGTTGTGCTTTGACATTTTGGAGCAGCGCATCAACCTCAGCATCAGTTGAATCAATGCGAGCGCGATCGGCGTTCGCATCGGCAAACAGTAGGCGAGTATCACGCTCGACCTGGCGCCGAGAAGCTTCCAACTGCTCATTTGCGATCATTAACTGCGCCTGCGCCGATGCTGTCGATGCAGTGACTCGCCCACCTTCATACAGTGGAATTCTCAGCTCGACCGCAATGCTATCGACCGTGAATTCACGACGTGGCGAGTTGTCGATATCCTGATTCGACTGATTACGCTGCAAGGCAAGCGATAGCTGCGGAAAGTGTTCAGCACGTGCGGTATCTATCGCATATCGACCGATCTCGACAGCTGCTTGTTTGGACGCGATCAATGAATTACTCGCTAGTACCGCTTGTACCCATTGGGCCTCATTGCCGGACACGGCCGGAAAATTTTGCTGCGCCAGTGTGGCCAACTCACCCGGCTCACGGCCCGTCAGCTCTCGCAAGCGCACCCGTGCTGCAACCGATTTGTTCTGCGCCTCAATGGTCCGTGTCGCTAATTGTCGTTCCCACGCAAGCGCCTCGGCAAGATCGGTCACCTTGGTCATTTCACGTTCTCGCATCGCGCGTAAACGTTCTACCTGCCGTTCCGCTACGTGCACTTCTGAACGTAACTGTGCCAGCTCATCCTCGGCCTGCAGCGCATTGAGATACTGCTCGACAAGTTGGCCGAACAACTCTGCGCGCGCCTGCTCGGTTTCCTTATCGGCTTTGCTGATCGCCGCACGCGCGCCCCTAAGTCGGTACAACGAGGGCAAATCCATTAACGCCTGCCGGGCAGATAAAACCGTCCGGTTACCATTGAAGCGTGATGTAGTCAGTACGTCTCGGTAATCATTCAATGAGGCTGACGTCTGCATATTCACTTGTGGGTAAAAACGGCTACGCGCGATATCTGCATCTGCGCGTGCGCGATCGATACCTAACTCACTCGCTCGTAAAGTCGGGTTTGCTGTCAGTGCTGCGCGGTAAAGACTCAGTAAATCTTCCGCTGATGCGCTAGTCGTATTCAGCGACGTAAAAAACAGTAGCGCGAGAGGCCAGCGACGAAAGCCTGAGGCCATCTCAGTCCTCTTTCATCGAACGTCCGACCATATCGGTCAGTGGTGCGGTCAGGTAGTGCCAGAAAGTACGCTCACCCGTCTTCACCAGTACATCTGCCGGCATACCAGCAAGCAGTTGCAGCTTTCGCTCTGCGAGTTGCTGCAAACCCGCTGCCGTAATTTCGACACGCCCTAGGTAATATGGCTGCTGTATCCCGCCCGACTCCTCGATCATGCGATCTGCAGATAAAGTCGTAAGCCGCCCCTCAATTTTCGGCATATCGCGCTGTTTGAACGCTGTGAATCGCACCTCGGCCATTTGCCCGATCTGTACCTGATCGATATCCTGCGGCGATAGCTTTGTCTCAACGATCAATCGTTCATTGCCTGGGACGATATCAAGCATGTGCGAACCCGGCTTCAACACTTCACCCGGCGCATGTACAGAGAGCGCGTGCACAACGCCCTGCTGCGGCGCCAACACGACAGTACGTTTCAATGTATCTTCGAGTGCACGTTTTTTCTCCTGTAACGCGAACAGCTCCGTTTGTACCTCAGCAAACTCTTTCGCAACCTCGCGCTCGAAGTTCTGCTGTGCCTGCAGGATCTTTACCTCGGTCGCACTAATCTCTACCTCGGTTGCTGCAATATCAGTCGATAGCGAGCTACGCTGACCATCATTCAGCGCGAGATTGCGTTCCATCTCTCGCACCTTCTGACGCTCGGCATAGCCCTCCTTGGCTAGCGCCTCGAAATCAGCACGCTCTTTCTCGAAAGAGCCAACGAGTTGCTCGCGCATTGCGCGCTGCTCCTTCAGCCCCTGCACCTTCTCGCGTAGCTGAGCGATCTGTCGCTCATAGAGCGTGACTTCACTTTGCAATGCACGCTGCCGTACGCGATAGGTTTCTTCCTGCACCCGCATCGCATCGGCTGCCCGTGCATCTTCTGCATGGGCCAGTAAATCAGGGGAGAACACGACCCGTGACAATCTGTGTCGTTGCGCCAGCAGCCGGGCCTCACGCGCCAATGCGACTATCCATTGGCCTTTCACCTGCTCCAACTGCGCGCGTGCTTGCACGTCCTGCAAGGTCAGCAAAACCTCCCCTTTGACAACAAGCTGACCTTCACGCGCATGCACTTCTCGCACGATGCCGCCTTCAAGGTGGTCCAATGCCATTCGGTAGTTCTCGAGTACCACCACCCCAGGGCCTACCGCAGCACTCTCCAGCGGCGCATACACAGACCATAGCCCTAATCCGACGAACAGGATGATCACTGCACTTAGGCCTGCAACTCGAACATGCTTTTCACGGCGCTCGATCGCGGGATCCAATGCCGCCACTGCAGCATCATGCTGGTCGGCGCTTGACGTAGGAATTTTTTCTTCCGTATTCATGCTGCGACCTTCGTTCTCGCTTCAGCTGCCGCAGCGCGTACCGCCTGACGACGCTGCTGCAATGCACTCGCCACCTCATCTGGCTTGCCGTGCAGCGCTACTCGACCTTCGAGCAACAGCACTACTGAATCCATCAGTCCAAGTATGCTGCCATGATGGGTGACAAGAATGACTGTGCTACCCACTTCGCGCAGTGCCTGCAAAGCTGTTTGGAGTGCAGCGTTACCCGCTTCATCGAGATTGGAGTTCGGCTCATCGAGAATCACCACCGCCGGATCGCCATACAGCGCACGGGCTAACGCGACGCGCTGCCGCTGCCCGGCCGACAGCGTGAAATTCCCCTGCAAGCGTGTCTCATAACCCTGGGGCAAGGCGACAATCATCTCGTGCGTCCCAGCCCGGCGCGCAGCCTTGACCACCGCTTCGGCATCAATCTCACCAAAACGGGCAATGTTTTCCGCAATCGTCCCGTCAAGCAGTTCAACATCCTGCGGCAGATAACCAATCGCGCGACCAAGCGCATCGCGCGCGTATTGCCCGATCTCGGCACCATCAAGCTGAAGACTGCCCGCCGCTGACTTATGTAATGCAAGCAGCGATCGAAGCAGCGTGGACTTTCCGGCTGCACTGGGCCCAATCACGCCGAGCTGCGAGCCGGCGACGATATGCAGGCTCAACTCACGAATGACCGGCATGGACGCGCCCGGTGGCAATACGGTCAATTTGTCCAGGCGATACTCGCCGCGAATCTCGGGCAGCGGCATGACATCTGCTGGTGCCGGGTAGGTAAGCAATAACTCGGACAATCGCGCATAGCAAGCGCGCGCCCCAACCAGGGTGCGCCACGATCCGATCAATTGGTCGATCGGCGATAAGGCACGCCCGAGCAGAATTGAACCAGCGATCACTACACCGGGCGATATCTCTCGTCGTATCGCCAGATACGCACCGAGACCAAGGATCAGCGACTGCGAGGTCAAGCGGTAGGTTTTGGATAGTGCTGCGATCAGGCCTGCGCGCGTGCTCGCGTGATGCTGCGCATACATTGCATTACCCCGCTCCCGCAACCAACGCTCACGCAAACGCGGGAGCATGCCCATGGCTGTAATTGCCTCACTGTTACGCAAGTGAGATGCAGTCTGCGTATTGGCTGTAATGCTCGCGCGATTTGCCTCCTGCAGTAGCTGATTAGTAGCGAGTTCGGTCCATGCGGTCAGCACAGCCAGCACTATGATTGACACGATAGCGGCTAAGCCCATCCACGGATGAAACACGAACATCAAGGCGACATACACAGGTACCCACGGCGAGTCGAGTAATGCAAACAGGCCTGGCCCGGTGATGAACTGACGCACCCGATCCATGTCTTCCAGTGGTTGAGCGCTTGCGACTCTCCCCCCGGAAGCTAGAGCGCACCTGAAGATCGCGTCATGTACGACTGGGCCCAGCATCGCATCAAAGCGCGCACTGGCGACGATCATTACTTGTGATCGCAGCCACTCAATACCACCGAAAAGTACAAACAGAAACACCGTGATCAGGGTCAGCATCAGCAGCGTCGGCACGCTGCCGGTAGACAGCACCCGGTCGTACACTTGCAACATGTAAAGCGAAGGCACCAACATCAACAGATTCAAAAACAGACTGAAGACGGCTGCCGAGGACACTGCCGAGCGACTGGCTTTGATCACTGCGCTTAATTCGGGAGCGATACGCGTGCCGGATCCGCCGGCAAACATCGTGTAAAAGAAATTCGTCATTCAATACGCGTTAAGACACTTCAGCCTTGAGGGCCTGTCGCCGGCGGGTCAGTCAGAGAGAGGCCGGCTTACTGCAGGCTGGCGTCTGGTCCAGGGGCCATCGCGGTACTCATCTCATCGCGTGCCAGCGCATGCTGCTGGCTAGCGGCCGTCAGTACCTGCTGTAACTGGCGCGCAAGTTGGGCAATGTCACCGAGACCCATGGCGATGCGACATTCGAGTCTTCCATCGATGCTGTCCGAGTTCTGCAGGCCGGCACGGCGCGCGCGGGTCACCTCCTCAATCGCCTGTTGCTCGATAAAGCCGAAGTCGATCAGCACGATCCCCGAGCCCGCCTGCACCGCACTGACATTGCATACGATTGCGCGATCGGAACGTTCGCTGGCGCGTAGTCGCAGCGCAATCTGCACAGCCTGGTTGTCAGCCGATGCAGCGCCATTAGTTGAGGGGGTCTGACTGGCGAGGTTCTGGGACATCAGTATTCTCCTTAGTTGAATGGGCAATAACAAATCGGAACGCGCCCAGGGAAGTTTTTAAAATAATAATTAACTGCCGAAGATGGCTGCAAGCGCATGCCAATTCGATGAACGCTGCTGAATGTAGGTAGCGCACAACGTTCATGCCGAAAGTTCGGCCGCGATGGGTGGCGAGTGCAGGAATGTGCAGCGCCCTCCGGCAACACCGTCATGCATAGCGGCGACCGTTCGTAGTACATGAGGCACGCATCGCCAAGAATAGAAATGCCGGCAAACGGGTCGTCGCCATTGGATAAAAATACGGAGGCCGCTCAGGCCCCCGTCATTCCGGCTTCATCGCAATGGCAGTTGTTCAGCCGAAGTGTGCCTCGATGGGCGCGTTTGCCGTGCCAATGATGCCGAGGGCGGAAGCAGGCAAAGGCCATACCATCTCGTCTGCTTGCGCCGTCGGTAGCACGCGTTCGCCAACAGCCAGCCAAGCGCCCATGGTGTCGTCACCCTGCCCAATCACATGGCCGATTTCATGCAGCAGCACAGAAAGCAGATCGACCTTATGAGGTGAGACACCGCCAAGACCAATCGACCATCCATGGCCAGCAGCGTCATCGTCGATCGTGATGTGGCCATCCTGCGTGATGCCGAGGAGCCACTGATCACCCATCTTGCCGAGGTTTGCAATCTCGACAGAGCTGGCTTTGAGCGCAGACACATCGAAGCCCTGCCCGGACCAGTAGGCCAGTGCCTCGCCAAATGCTGCCTTGATCTGCGAAGCATTAATCGCGCGCGCACCATCACCGGCCGTACCGTCAAGCATCAACTTGCTGACTGCTTTGGGTGCAAGGTTGATACCTCCCTCGTCAGTCTGCGAGAAGGTACCGTTGACCCACGTGTCGAAGTCATAGTTGATGGTCGGCCACAGGGCAGGCCGAGTCCCGACGGCATTGCCCACCACAGCTGAGGTCTCGTATTTCACCGATAGCACATACATCGTGCCCTCCGCGTCCGGCATGAAGTTGACTGTTACGTCGCCATTCGCACTGACCGTCACATTGGAGGCACTTATCTGCACGCTCTGAAAGGTGTCATAGGCATTGACAATGCCATCGGCTTGGCCGGAGATACCGCTATCGATCACTTTGTACAACTGGATATTTGCGTAGTTGAGGGGCTTGAATGAGGTGGTCAGCGTGTTGTTCGAACTGGTGACGGTCTGGTCAATCAACACGGTGATTTTTTCAACTTTCCCGTCTGCGTCGCCATCGCGAATACCACCGTTACCGCCGGTGTAATAAAAAAATACGCCTGGGTTGGTCTGGTTAATCTTCCCGCTTTTGACGCTGTACTGAATATCGCCGCCCTGAGATGCGTAATACGCTTGGAAAGTCGACGCAGTACCAAACGCATATTGCTGTACCGTGGTGCCCGTCGGTGCTATGAGTCCGGCCGGCGGGATAGCCGTGTACGAACTAGTATCTGAATCATCCACCGTTGAATCGCCAGACGTGCCATACGCCACACCCGTATTCTCGTACCGTCCAGCAATCGCCATCGTCGTCTTTTCGAAAATCCATGTCTCACCCACATCCAGCACACCATCCCCGTCATCACCCGACTGGTATCCAGACTGGTAGGTCAGCGTGAAGTCATTCGCTGAGTTATCGGGTGAACCGTTGTCATCGGAAACATAAATATTCGATAGCGTAGTATTTCCGGTGTTAGTGACGATGTAGCGCCAGAGAACAGTTTCCCCGGCTTGTATGCCAGTGAGGTTGTCGCCCGCATTCGCTCCGACGACAGTGAGCTTATCGATGCTAATTGACGGGGTGATCACTAGCGGCACTTCGACCGAGTCGCTCACGGTTTGCGCCTGCTCACTGAAAGCAGTAGCGACGTTATCGATGTCGCGGTCGCCACCGCCCCGGTTGTCGAGATCGGCTTGCGTGAGCGTATAGCTAGTGTTGTAGGTCTTGCTCTCTCCGGGTGCAAGTCTGCTGATTGAATCGCTGAGCCCTGTGTGCTCATCAACAACCCTGATGCCAGTCAGCGTGATATTGCCCGCATTACGGATGGTGATAGCGTAGTTGATCAAGTCACCCGCCGCATTGGCCTGATCATCACTTCCACCCGTAACATTTACAAAGACTTTATCTATCTCCATCATCGGGTTGTAGGCCAGCAGCACTTGAGCCGAGTCACTCACCTCTTCCGTCTGCTGACTGTCAGCGATCGCTGTATTGTCGAGATAGCCGTTACCACCACCCTTGTTGTCCAGGTCAGCTTGCGTGAGCGTATAGCTAGTCTTGTAGGTCTTGCTCTCGCCTACTGCCAACGTCACATTACTGATGTTTTGTCCCGTCAGAGGATCAACCGCTGAAACGCCGGTCAGCGTCACATTGCCAGTGTTCGTCACCACCACTTCGTAGTTCAGTACATCGCCAGCATGGTCGGCCAATCCATTGTCATCGCCGCCCGTCACGCTGATGAAGCTCTTGTCGATCTCTATCATCGGGGTATAGACCAGCGATACTTGCGCCGTGTCGCTTACCTCTTCCGTCTGCTGGCTATCAGCGATTGCTGTATTGTCGAGATAGCCGTTACCACCACCCTTGTCGTCGAGGTCAGCTTGCGTCACTATGTAACTCGCTCTGTAAGTCCAGGTCTCAGTCAAGTCGAGCACATTATCGGAATCAGTGTCGCCAGAAAAGCGTAGTAACGGTGACGTCGACAGCATCGGATCTGTCACCTTTACATCTGTGAGGCCTACATCACCGTTATTACGGACAATGATGGCGTAGTTGATTACGTCGCCCGCTGCATCGGCTTTAGTACCGCCATCACCGAGCGTCGCCTGCTTATCGATCGTCATTGACGGGTTAGATGCGAGCTTTACTTCTACCGAGTCGCTTACTGGTTCGGTCTGGTCGCTGTCAGCAGTCGCTGTATTGTCGATATCACCGTCGCCACCGCCCTTGTTATCGAGGTCGGCTTGTTCGATCGTGTAACTGGTGGTGTAAGTCCCGCTCTGGCCAGGGGAAAGACTGACCCCTGACAGATTTAAGCCAGTGAGCGGATCGACGACTGAGACACGGGTCAGGTTTACGTTGCCTGTATTAGTAACAGTTACCGTATAGTTCAGCACATCACCGACGGCATCTACCTGACCGTTGTTATTACCGTCAGTTACGTTGACGAAAGCTTTATCCACCGCTATCGATGGCGAAGCTATGGAACGCAAAAACCATTGCTCGGCACCACCGTCTGATCGAAAACCAGTAGAAAACTTTGCACCAAATTCACAATAAAGGTAGACATAGGTGGTTGGCACAAGCCCCACTACGCTCGGAATCAGGATCTCGTAGTCACCCGCACTCGGATCTCGATTCCAGTCAAATAGAGTTAAATTCTGGTCGCGAGCAGGGTAAAACTCGTACAGCAGCCTTGCTGTACCAGCTGGAAATTCGCCAGTGCTTATATTCATAGATCTCAAGAGAGGATCCGTCGAGCTAAAAATCTTCAGACTCTCCAGAGAAATATCAGGTGATGAGGGGTCCTCGTCCAGCTTCAAACTGAAGACGTAGTACTCGAGACCCTCAATGGTTTCTCTCGGAATCGATCGGAGTTGAATCGATCTAGTAAGGGCATTAGTCGAATCCTCGTCGAACTGCACCGGGCGTGCACTCGTGTTGTAGCCCGCCTGATATTGATCAGCTCTTAAAGTCAAGAATATGTTGGGCGCAGATACACTACTTGTGTTACCCCGGAGGATGGCATCGTTGATTAAGACCTCAGACGGCGGCAAACTATCCGTAAATGTTTCAGTCGCCAACCCGCCATCACCAGACAATGCTGTTAAAAGAAAACGTGCACCAAGAGAATCATCCGGATTCACATACCAAGATGTGACGACCGTACCGTTCTGCAGACCATCCAAATCGCCCACATCACCGTCAACGACATACCATGGCTCATGCCCATCTCCACCAAGGCTGACAATATCGTCGTCTGCTGTTCCATAGAGGCCGTCGATGCCAGCCCCCTCCACATGCTGCACATTAAATATGATCGTGCTGCCAGCATCAAAGCCGCTGGCGGTAATCATCGCAGTTGCGCCGGGTGCGTAATCGCTGAGGTTGGTGGAAACAGTGAAATTACTGGTCATCGTATTCTCCGGTTGACTTTGGATCGTGATTCTCGCGCTGAGATACAAGGCCGTTTTGCATCAACGCCATTAGCACTGACGAGAGCCTATCGAGCCGAATCGAAGCTCACATCCGTCATTTGAAGGAAGGCGATGTACTAGTACGATCAGAACAACATTAAGGAGAAAATGAGTATGACGCCGCGGGATGGTGCCATCGGATAGCGCATCAGAATGCAGCCAGATGCTTTTCAAGCAGCATTAACGGTGCTAGCCGACGCACCAGGTCGGACTGCCGCTGCGCGCCGGTCTTCTTGAGTACGGCGGATAACTGTGTGCGTACGGTCGTCACGCTAAGCTGCAACGCTGACGCTACTCGACTGGGTGACTGTCCGTCGAGAATCAACACAGCAAGACGCGCCTCCGCTGGCGTCAGTCGGTATAAATGCTGCAGCAATTGGTGCGCATGAACACTCGCTATCGCCAGGCCCTGCACCAACACCAGCGCGGCTGGTTTTTGCTGTGTCAAGTGTTGGGTTTGTAGCGGCATTACCAGTACGTGAGCACCTGCCGAAGCCGGACTGAACTGCACCGGTAGTACCCCGCCGATGGCTGGCGTGCCGCAAGCCCCTCTGATTAATTGCGCAAACTGTATGGGGGATACGCCAGGCAATGCGATCACGATTCTGCCGGACGATGATCTGGCCGACAAATCAAACATCTGCCGCGCAGATGCATTCGCTGCCAGCATGCGCTGTGAGGTATCAATCAGCGCCATCGGTATACGCAGGCTATCGAGCATCGCTGAGAAACGGCTCGCCTGCTGTGCGAGTTGCTTGTGCTGCGCGATAGGTTCGAGCGCGGGCAGCATGGCACGACAAGCATCGCGCGCCTGTTCGATCTGTGCTGTTTTCCAAGCCCGTCCGCGACGCTGCAAGGTCAGCACGGCTTCTGCCCGCTGCAGCATGATTCGTTTGCAGAGCAATACATTGCCATCGCCGCGCGAAGCCACGCCGCCACCGGGTGTACTGCGATGCAGTTGCTCGAGCAGCTTCCAACTGCCCGGCTCGAATTTGCTGATCAGTGCCCGCAGTGCAGGGTCAGGTAGCGCCTCATCATTGCTACTCAAGGTCCAATTGCCATCGCGACGGATCGCCTCGCTGACACAACTCCAGTCACCGCGCCGATCCCAGATATGAAGGGAAACGCGCTCACACTGCAGCTGCTCGGCCATGCGCTGCAAACCTTGTGCGAAACGCTGCGGTTTGGAAATGCCTTCGTAAAAGCTGGCAAGTAGTTGTATATCGATGCTTGAAGACGGGGGCATCACCGCTCCGGATCCGGTGTTATCAAATACCGTGACCGGGCTGCCGATCACACTTGCGCGCGCAAGCATAGCAATGGCATTTCCACTGGGGTGCCGATTTGCGGTTCTGATACGCTGACCGGTATACCGGCGACGCAAATAGCGTTGCAGCAGGCCACGCATCAACGAGTTGACATTCAATACTACTGACGGTCAACATCCTGATTTTAAAAGTCATCGACGTGTTCGATCGACGTACACGAATTTTCTCTCTACTTATTCATGCGGATTGCCGTTTTCGACAGTGACCCCCAGCAAGGTACGCTGATCGTCGAAACACTGCGTGCGGCAGGGTATAGCTGCACACTGCTGACACAGCGCGAGCCACTGTCGATGAGCGGGCCAGGCCATGAGATCGACCTGATGATCCACCATTGGCATGGGCCGATCGAACCCCAGCAACACCTCAGCGAGCTCAGTCGGTGCTGGCCAACGCTGCCGATGCTGCTGGTGTTCGGTGGCACCCCGCCGGCCGCACTTGCGGAGTTACTGGAGCAGGGGCGGACTGATTATCTGGTCAAGCCCTTGCGTCGAGGGGAGCTGCTGTTACGGGTGAGCGTGCTCATGGCACGTGTCGCGCCGGATAAGCTGCGCACGCGGACGCTGCATTTTGGTAACTACACCTTCGAACCGCAGCGCGGACTCGCTTGGCGCGATGGCAATCCGGTTGCGCTCACGCAGAAGGAGGGCAAGCTCGCCCTGCTGTTGTTTCGCAATCTTGGCCGACCACTCTCGCGCGCCACCATTCATGAGGCGGTATGGCCGAAGGTGGCCGAGCTGAACTCCCGCACCCTGGACACCCATATCTCCAGAGTGCGCAGCAAGCTCGCGCTGCGTCCCGAAAACGGCTACCGTCTGGCGCCGGTCTACAGTTACGGCTACCAGCTCGAGGGGCTTGAATTTCCTGAGCAGAACCCCGTTACTCCGGGGGTATAATCGGGCACGACGTTCCCTTGGGATTCCCAAGCATGCAACTGCTCGCCGTTGGGCTCAACCACACCACGGCTCCCGTCTCGCTCCGCGAGAAAGTGGCCTTTCCCGCCGACCAACTCGGTCAGGCGGTAGCCTCGGCTTGCGCCTGGTTTGGCAACGTCAACCAGCGGCCCTTTGAAAGCGCGATCCTGTCCACCTGCAACCGCACCGAGATCTACGGTGCCAGCGCGAATGACGGCGATATCGAAGCAATCATTGATCAGACCGCCCATTTCGTCGCCGATTTTCACAAGCTGCCTTACGCCGAGCTACGGCCTTACCTGTATGCATTGCCGCAGGATGGCGCGGTACGCCATGCGTTCAGGGTCGCCTCCGGACTAGATTCGATGGTGCTGGGCGAGCCGCAGATTCTCGGTCAGATGAAAGACGCTGTGCGGCAAGCCGAAGCCGCAGGTGGTCTCGGTACCTACCTTCATCAGATGTTCCAGCGCACCTTTGCCGTGGCGAAGGAAGTGCGCTCAACCACCGAGATCGGCGCCCACAGCGTATCGATGGCCGCCGCCGCAGTTCGCCTGTCACAACGCATCTTTGATGACCCGTCGCAGCAGCATGTGCTGTTCATTGGCGCCGGTGAGATGATCGACTTGTGTATCACTCACTTCGCTGCACAACACCCGAAAAGCATCACTGTCGCGAATCGCACCATGGAGCGCGCAGAAATATTGGCGCATCGCTTCGGTGGTCAGGCAATGCGGCTGGGTGAATTGCCCGACCAACTGTCTCGCTTCGACGTAGTGGTCTCGTGTACCGCTTCATCATTGCCGATCATTGGGCTGGGCATGGTCGAGCGCGCGATCAAGGCGCGTCGCCGCAAGCCAATCTTCATGGTGGATTTGGCCGTACCGAGGGATATCGAGTCCGAAGTCGCGCGCTTGAATGATGTGTTCCTGTACACCGTTGATGACTTGGGTGCCGCCGTACAAATCGGTGTCGAGAACCGGCAATCCGCAGTTGCGCAGGCCGAGGCTATTATCGAGACCCGTGTTCAGGCCTTCATGCACTGGCTAGGCAGCCGCACGATTGTCCCCATTATTCAAGATCTGCAGGAAAGCGGCGAGCAAATGCGTCGCGCCGAACTTGAGCGCGCGCGCAAGCTGATCGCCAAAGGTGAGGATATCGACACTGTTCTGGAAGCTCTGTCGAAAGGCTTGACCGCGAAATTCCTGCATGGTCCGCAGCAGGCACTGCATAGCGCTGACCCTGATGGTCGCGCCCGACTCGCGCAACTACTGCCACAGCTGTTCCGCACCAAGCGCTAGCGGGCAAGTCTGCCGTTGACGCTCGCGGTCACGCACGACCGCACCACCTCCTTTAGGTATCGCAGCCCCCAATGAAGCCTTCATTATTAGCCAAGCTTGAGCAGCTCAGCGATCGGCTTGAAGAAGTCAATGCGCTGCTGGCGCAAGAAAATGCCACCGCTGACATGGATCAGTATCGCAAGCTGACTCGCGAGCATGCCGAGCTTGAGCCGCTGGTGGCCGTCCATGCGCAGTGGCTGCAGGCGCAAGAAGACATACGCGCCGCTCAGGACATGATGGGCGATGCGGAAATGAAAGTGTTCGCGCAGGAGGAACTCGAAGCTGCACAGTCACGCACCGAGGCGCTGGCACTTGATCTGCAAAAAATGATGCTGCCGAAAGACCCGGATGACGAGCGAAATATTTTTCTCGAAATTCGTGCGGGTACCGGTGGTGACGAGTCCGCCTTGTTCGCGGGTGATCTGCTACGCATGTATACCCGCTATGCAGAACGGCAGCGCTGGCAAGTGGAAATGGTATCAGCCTCGCCGTCTGAGCTGGGCGGCTATAAAGAGGCGATCGTTCGCATTATTGGCCAGGGCGCCTATGCACGACTGAAATTCGAATCCGGCGGCCATCGTGTACAACGTGTACCGGCGACTGAATCACAGGGACGTATTCATACTTCTGCGTGCACAGTAGCCGTGATGCCAGAAGCTGACGAGATTGCCGATGTGCATATCAATCCGGCCGACTTGCGCATTGATACCTTCCGCGCCTCGGGCGCGGGTGGTCAGCATATCAACAAGACCGATTCTGCCGTGCGTATCACTCACCTACCGACCGGTATCGTGGTGGAGTGTCAGGATGACCGCAGCCAGCATAAAAACAAAGCGCAGGCGATGAAAGTACTCGCCGCTCGCATCAGAGATGTTCAGTTGCGTGAGCAGCAAACCAAGGAAGCAGCGACACGTAAATCGCTGGTAGGCTCGGGTGACCGCAGTGAGCGTATTCGCACCTATAATTTTCCGCAGGGTCGATTGACTGACCACAGAATCAATTTGACGCTTTATAAACTCGATTACATCATGGATGGCGACTTGGATGAGTTGATGTCGGCACTGAGTTCAGAGCATCAGGCTGATCAACTCGCAGCGCTGTCGGATGGCGTGCAATGAAGATTAACCACCTGAGTAAACCGCTGCTACTGCTGATCGCAATTGCCTGTATCGGCATGCTCGCCGTCGGGCTGTACTTGCAGCTAAAGCTGGAGATGCTGCCGTGCCCGCTGTGTATTTTGCAGCGCTATGCTTTTGCAGTGGTTGCACTGATTGCCTTGGTCTCGCTGGCGCTGCCCGTTACGCTGGTGCGTATCGGTGCTGCGCTGACCAGCCTCGCAGCGCTTTCGGGTGCGGGTATCGCGATCCGACACTTGTGGGTGAAGGCACACCCCACTGTCTCGTGTGGAATTGACCCTTTGGAGACATCACTAAATGAGATCGTGACGGCGCGCTGGTTCCCCAGTTTGTTCCAGGCCGATGGCCTGTGCACTACCGAGTACGAGCCGATCTTCGGGCTATCGATACCAAGCTGGGCCTTGGTGTGGTTCATCGGGTTTGCTGTGCTCTCGGCACTAATTGCGATCTCCCGACAGCCGCGTACATGAATATCGAGGCGCTGCTCAAGCTGTCACTAATCGATCCGCTCGAGGCGCAGGTATTGCTGGCACACGCGCTGAAATGTACCCGAGTTCAGTTGGTGATTCGCAGCAAAGACGAACTCTCGCCGCAGCAAGTCACCGACGTCAGCGCCTTGTTCATGCGGCGTATGCAAGGCGAGCCGATCGCTTATTTGACTGGTGAGCGCGAATTTTATGGTTTGCGTTTTGAGATCACGCCCGATGTACTGATCCCGCGCCATGAAACCGAGTTACTGGTAGAACTCGGCATGGCAAAACTGCCCAAAGGCGGCAGCATCCTCGACCTCGGCACAGGCTCGGGCGCGATTGCCGTATCGCTTGCGCACGCTCGGCGTGATGCGCAAGTGACGGCCAGCGATATCAGCCCGGACGCGCTGTCGCTGGCGCGTCGAAACGCAGCGGCTCATGCGGTGGCGTTGCAATTCGTGCAGAGCAACTGGTTTGAACAGATCGAGGGCAAGTTCGATCTGATTATCAGTAATCCGCCGTATATCGCTGCCAGCGATCCTCACCTGATGCAAGGCGATCTCCGCTTCGAGCCACGCGCGGCGCTAACGGATGAGGCGAATGGCATGATGCATATCAGCACCATCGTTGATGGTGCGGTGCGGCACCTCAAGCCCGGGGGCTGGCTATTGGTGGAGCACGGCTATGATCAATCGGCCGCCATCCGAGCCCTGCTGCAAAAGTCCGGCTGGCAGCAGGTTCAGAGCTGGAAGGACCTGGCGGGTATTGAGCGGGTTAGCGGCGCGGTGCTTGAAGGCAACCACCCCGGCAAACCCCTATAATGGCGACTCATTTGTTTTGAGCATAAGGAAATTTCGTCTATGAGCGACGTACAAGCGTGGATCAAGGAAACGGTGACGACTCACCCGGTGGTGCTGTTCATGAAAGGTACCGCACAATTTCCCCAATGCGGGTTCTCCGGTCGTGCGATCGAACTGCTGAAGTCGGTCGGCGTGGACAACCTGGTGACCGTCAATGTGCTGGAAGATGACGAAGTGCGCCAAGGTATCAAGGATTTTTCCAACTGGCCCACTATCCCTCAGTTGTACGTCAAGGGTGAATTCGTTGGCGGCGCCGATATTCTCAATGAGATGCATGAATCCGGCGAATTAGCAGCGCTGCTCAAGGATTGAGCACTTGAAGCGCCTGATCGTCGCCATCACCGGCGCATCAGGTGCACGCTACGGCGTGCGGCTGTTGGAATTGCTGCGCGCAAGCGAGGGCATCGAGACGCATCTGATGATCTCCGATGCTGCCGCCCTCAACCTACATCACGAACTCGACGTCAAACGCAAAGACATTGAGGCGCTTGCCCATCATGTGCACAGCGTGCGGGATATTGGCGCATGTGTCGCCAGCGGTTCATTTCGTGCGGACGGCATGGTGATCGCGCCCTGCTCCATGAAAACGCTTGCCGCAGTGGCGCACGGGATGTGCGACAACCTGATCACCCGTGCGGCTGATGTCACCCTGAAGGAAAGACGTCGACTGCTACTGCTCGTGCGTGAGACACCGTTCAACCTGGCCCATTTGCGCAATATGACCGCAGTCACGGAGATGGGCGGCATTATCTTCCCGCCATTACCTGCGCTCTACCAGCGCCCCCAAACGATTGACGAGATGATCGACCATACAGTCGGTCGCGTGATGGAGATGCTGGGCCTCGAACAATCACTCGCACCCGAGTGGAACGGGCTAAAGCCCGCGCAAAGCTAGCCTAGATTTTCTTGATCTCGATGTCCGTAGGTACGGGATCCCCATCCGGCACTTGTTCGGGTGCCGGTGAAGCCTCCGCCCCCTGTGACGGCTGATCCTTACGCTCCAGCAATACACCCACCATGCGTCCGATGGCTTCGTTGTATCCCGCCATTGAAAATACGTTGGTCCGGAAATGTCCGCTCGTCAGCGGAAATGCAAAGCCTATCAACTCCGAACGCGATAGTGCGTCGTTGAGTTGCGCAGATTCGCCAAACCAATACAGCATCACCTCGCCGTTCGCGGTTTCCATCGGCTCACACACGGAGTCAAGCGCTACGGCACCCACCTTGGTGGTCAGCATTAACGGGTAGTTGTTCCCGGGTTCGCATGGCGTGCCATTCGCGAAGTAGTAGCGACACACACGATTCGCGCACAGCATGCCAAACATTGCGGTACCGTTATCGTGGGTCGAGGCCTCGCCCATGCCCTCACGAAACTGGGAAGCCCAGTCGCCATGCTCAACCCTATCGTCCGCGTTAGTCAACGCAGGGACGCCAAAAGCAAGTACCAGCAGCAATAACAGTTGTCGCATTCCATCTCCCATCAAGGCATCCGTGGAATTTAGCACGGAGCGCGGCATGAGGTTGCTGAGGCAATCTCGCACCGTCAGCAGAACCTCAGTCATGCAAACTCATGTTAATTTTCAAGCAAGTTGTGATTGGCACTGCAGCGCAGCCGTTAGCGGCCGCAGAAGGGTGTTAGTCGAATGATTTTTTAATGCGTTATGCCCGAATTTTTCATGCCAAGTGACTAAAAAATTGCCTCTCTATCAAGGCTATAATTTGGGGCTTTTAAAAAATCTAAAAATTTTGTGAACCAAATCTGCGAACGCATTCGTGACGATGCTCGCGGACCCGTCACAAAGTGAGACAAGCCACTGCTTACATTGCAAGCAATTATTTTGTCTGAGCACTGCTATGCTCCAGGCACTCAGTTATCGGAGGTACTTCATGGGATCAATCGTCAAACAGGCTGGGTGGGTGCTACTGGCTTTACTCGGGGCATTTGCGCTTGGCACTATCGCGCTGGCGCGCGGGGAAACCATCAACGCTCTCTGGATCGTGGTGGCGGCGATCGCGGTCTACATGATCGGCTTTCGTTTTTACGCGCAATTCATCGCGAACCGCGTCATGCAGCTCGATGGAAATCGTGCGACCCCTGCCATCCGACTGAATGATGGTCTCGATTTCGTCCCCACCAATAAGCACGTGCTGTTCGGTCATCACTTTGCGGCGATCGCAGGCGCAGGCCCTTTAGTCGGACCAGTGCTGGCCGCGCAAATGGGCTACCTGCCCGGCATGCTGTGGCTGCTGGTCGGGGTGATTCTTGCTGGTGCGGTTCAAGATTTCATGATTCTGTTCGTCTCTACGCGTCGCGATGGCCGCTCGCTCGGCGATCTAGTGAAGAGCGAACTTGGCATAGTTCCCGGCGTTATCGCGCTGTTCGGCACCTTCATGATCATGACGATCCTGCTGGCGGTGCTGGCACTCATCGTGGTCAAGGCACTGGCCGAGAGCCCTTGGGGCACCTTTACCGTCGCTGCGACCATTCCGATTGCCTTTTTTATGGGGATCTACAGCCGCTATCTGCGACCCGGAAAAGTCGGTGAAGTGTCGATCATCGGTTTCATCTTGCTGATGGCATCTATCGTCTACGGTGGCCACATTGCAGCCGACCCATTTTGGGGTCCAGCATTCACCTTTAGTGGCACGCAGCTGACCGGTATGCTGCTGGTCTATGGCATCGTGGCATCGGTACTGCCCGTATGGCTGCTGCTGGCGCCACGGGACTACCTCTCAACCTTCCTGAAGATCGGCGCAATTGTTGCGCTGGCGGTTGGCATTTTTGTGGTCGCACCCGATCTGAAAATGCCGGCGATGACGAAATTCATCGATGGCACCGGCCCAGTGTGGTCGGGCACCTTGTTCCCATTCTTGTTCATCACCATCGCCTGCGGTGCAGTATCGGGATTCCACTCGCTCATCTCGTCTGGCACAACGCCTAAGCTGCTGGAGAATGAACGCCACATGCCTTACATCGGCTACGGTGGCATGTTGATGGAATCTTTCGTTGCCATCATGGCGCTGGTTGCGGCTTCGGTGATTGAGCCCGGTGTGTACTTTGCGATGAACAGCCCAGCCGCTGTCATCGGTACGACCCCGGAGTCAGCTGCTGCTGCGATCAGTCAGTGGGGCTTCGTCGTAACCCCTGAGATGCTGCGGCAAACTGCGCAGGATGTGGGCGAGGCCACCATCATCTCGCGGACCGGTGGCGCGCCGACGCTGGCCGTCGGTATGGCTTACATCTTCTCTGAGATGGTGGGTGGTAAGGCGTTGATGGCTTTCTGGTATCACTTTGCCATCCTGTTCGAGGCCCTGTTCATCTTGACGGCTGTTGATGCGGGCACACGCGTCGGCCGCTTCATGCTGCAAGACCTGCTGCGTACTCTGGTACCCCCTTTCCGCGCGGTACCCGAGTTGGCGTCGAATATCCTCGCGACTCTTCTATGTGTCGGTGCCTGGGGCTACTTCCTTTATCAAGGCGTGGTGGATCCGCTGGGTGGTATCAACACATTGTGGCCACTGTTTGGCATCTCGAACCAAATGCTGGCGACGGTCGCGTTGATTCTTGCGACAGTCGTATTGTTCAAGATGAAGCGCGAGAAATTTGCGTGGGTCACCATGGTTCCGACCGCCTGGCTGCTGATTTGCACCATGACCGCGGGCTATCAGAAGATCTTCCACGAGAATCCGAAGATCGGCTTCCTGGCGCATGCTGCCAAGTTTCAGACCGCCGCATCGAATGGCGAAGTATTAGCACCGGCAAAATCGCCTGAACAGATGCAGCAAATCATCCTGAACGACTATATCGATGCGACACTGGCGGCGATCTTTATCGCAGTGGTGTTGTCTATCCTGGCGTTTGGTATTCGCTCTTGCCTACGGGCCCTGAGGGAGCGTGAGCCCACTACTGTGGAAGCAGCCGCAGTGCCGATTAACGCAGCATCTGCCTGATTCGACAGGGTCCAACATGTTCAGCGAACTGGGGAAATTCGGTGCCTACCTCGGCCAGACGGCGAGGCTGATGGTCGGCTTGCCGGATTACGACAACTACCTGAATCACATGCAGGCCACTCATCCGGACCA
>CAZLJL010000001.1:0-33907 GCA_964559785.1 uncultured Bifidobacterium sp. | reverse complement strand
TCGAAGTGGCCGATACACAAAAAATTCAGCCTGAGGTGTTCGGGCATCACGGCAAGCTACGCAGCGGCGCGCTATCGGTGGGCGATACAGTCTCCACCAAGGTCGATGCACATGTACGTGCCGCTACCATGCGTAACCACTCGGCAACGCATCTCATGCATAAAGCCTTGCGCATGGTGCTTGGCGGGCATGTGATGCAAAAAGGCTCCTTGGTTGACAAGGACAAGACCCGTTTCGATTTCAGCCACAACGCACCTTTAACCGCCGATGAAATTCGGCGCATCGAGGCGCTGGTGAACCATGAAATCTTGAGCAATGCTGCAACCTCTGCGGAGCACATGGGCTATGACGATGCGATCAAGGCGGGTGCGATGGCCTTGTTTGGCGAAAAATACGGCGATGTCGTGCGCGTGCTCGGCATTGGGTCATCCACCGAGCTGTGCGGTGGAACGCATGTGGTTCGCACCGGTGACATCGGCTTGTTCAAGATCGTGTCCGAAGGCGGTGTGGCCGCGGGCATTCGGCGCGTCGAGGCAGTGACCGGTGAGAACGCGCTGGCGCTAGTGCAATCGCTGGCGGCGCGTGTGAATGAGGCGGCTGCGGCCCTGAAGGCGCCACCCGATGAGCTGAACTCGCGCATCGCGCAAGTGCAAGAGCAAGTGAAGATGCTTGAGAAAGAGCTTGCCTCGCTCAAGGCGAAAATGGCATCGGGTCAGGGTGATGATTTGCTCGCGCAGGCGGTGGATATCCACGGTATCAAGGTACTGGCCGCGACATTGGAAGGCGCAGACGTACCGACCTTGCGTGGCGTCATGGACAAAATGAAGGACAAGCTGAAGACCGCTGCAATTGTTCTGGCGACGGTCAATGACGGTAAAGTCAGCCTGATCGCCGGTGTGACTGCTGATGCCACATCCAGAGTGAAGGCGGGTGAGCTGGTGAATCATGTGGCTCAGCAAGTGGGCGGCAAGGGCGGCGGCCGACCGGATATGGCGCAGGCGGGCGGCACCGACCCAAGCGGTTTGTCGGCTGCGCTGGCCTCGGTCAGTGGCTGGGTCGAGCAGCAGCTGGCGGGGTAGGGCGATGGAATTTCAAAAGGATCTCGACGCCAGAGGCCTGAAATGCCCATTGCCCATCCTCAGGGCCAAGAAGGCGCTGGCCGATATGATCAGCGGCGATGTGTTGCGGGTGCAGGCGACCGATCCCGGCTCGGTGCGTGATTTCAACGCCTTTGCACGACAGACTGGAAACGATTTGCTGGGGCATGAAGAGCACGCGCAGGCCGAGCCCAAGGAATTCGTGTTCTATTTGCGTCGTAAATAGTCCCCCAGGCGGCGCGCGGTCGTTCGGCCCTGATTTCACCGCGGGCCCGCCGTTTCACGGATATCGCCGTTCCCACCTATAATTTCGCGGTTTACGTAAACGTCAACTCGCCCATTCCGGGCGCAATCGAGGATTGCAATGAAAGTGCTGGTACCCGTCAAGCGCGTGGTCGACTACAACGTCAAGGTGCGCGTGAAATCTGATGGCAGCGGTGTCGACATCGCGAACGTCAAAATGTCGATGAACCCCTTTGATGAGATCGCAGTAGAAGAAGCGATGCGGGTTAAAGAAGCAGGCAAGGCAACCGAAGTGGTTGCGGTGTCTTGCGGCGTCACGCAGTGCCAGGAAACGCTGCGTACCGCGATGGCTATTGGTGCCGACCGTGCGATTTTGGTCGAGACAGCCCCGGAACTCGACTTGCAGCCATTGGCGGTGGCCAAATTATTGAAGGCATTGGTCGACAAAGAGCAGCCGCAACTGGTGGTTCTGGGCAAGCAGGCGATCGACGACGACTGCAACCAGACCGGACAGATGCTGGCCGCGCTGCTCGGCTGGCCGCAGGCCACGTTCGCCTCCAAGCTGGTGGTCGAAGAGGGCAAGGCTGTTGTCACCCGCGAGGTGGATGGTGGTCTAGAGACCGTATCGCTGGCACTGCCAGCAGTGGTGACGACCGATTTGCGTTTGAATGAGCCGCGCTATGTCACCCTGCCCAACATCATGAAGGCCAAGAAAAAGCCGCTCGACATCGTCAAGCCGGACGAACTCGGCGTTGATGTGTCGCCGCGCCTGAAGACGCTAAAAGTCAGTGATCCCCCCAAGCGTTCGGCCGGCACCATGGTGCCCGATGTCGCCACCTTGGTCGCGAAACTGAAAAACGAAGCCAAAGTTATTTGATCCGTGGCTGTGAAAAAGGAACACCCATGACCGCACTCGTCATCGCAGAACACGACAACTCGTCGCTCAAAGCGAGCACCCTGAATACCGTCACTGCCGCTTCGCAATGCGCCGCGGAAGTTCACGTCCTTATCGCTGGCCATCATTGCGATGCAGCGGCAGCAGCGGCAGCACAAATTGCCGGCGTGTCGAAAGTGATCGTTGCTGATAACGCAGCGTTTGCTGATGGCCTCGCCGAAAACGTTGCCGCGCAAGCGCTCGCGATTGCGAAGTCGTACACCCACCTGCTTGCGCCCGCCACCGCGTACGGCAAGAACATCTTGCCGCGTGTTGCTGCTTGTCTCGATGTCGGTCAAATTTCGGAAATCACCAAAGTGGATGCGCCGGATACGTTCGAGCGCCCGATCTATGCCGGGAATGCCATTGCCACGGTGCAGTCGATTGATCCGATCAAAGTGATCACGGTGCGTGCCACTGGATTCGACGCTGCGGGCACCGGTGGCAGTGCGCCAATTGAAACGCTGACGGCGGTGACCGACAGCGGTAAATCGACCTTCGTGTCGCGCGAGCTGGCCAAGTCCGATCGCCCCGAGTTAACTGCTGCCAAGGTGATTGTGTCCGGTGGGCGTGGTATTGGCTCGGCCGAGAACTTCAAGATCCTCGAGCCTCTGGCCGATAAGCTGGGCGCTGCCATGGGTGCTTCGCGTGCAGCGGTCGATGCTGGCTATGTGCCGAACGACTGGCAAGTGGGCCAAACCGGCAAGATCGTCGCACCACAGTTGTATATCGCGGTCGGTATTTCCGGAGCGATTCAGCATCTCGCCGGCATGAAAGACTCGAAAACCATTGTTGCGATTAACAAGGATGCCGAGGCGCCTATCTTCAGCGTGGCGGATTATGGGTTGGTCGCTGATCTGTTCGAGGCAGTGCCGACTTTGGTAAAGGAACTCGGCTAAGCCAGCGACGCTGCGAGCCTGCGCCGATCTGCGTGGGCATGTCGTCGCAATCGAGCAAACAAGGCTTTGTTCCATGTCTTTTTAATACATAAGCAAAAAAATATCCGGAGACCCTCATGAGTTACACCGCCCCGCTGAAGGACATGATGTTCGTCATGAACGAACTAGCCGCATTGAATGCGATCAGTCAAATGCCGGGCTGTGAAGATGCGACACCGGATACCGCTGAAGCGGTGCTTGAAGAGAATGCGAAATTCTGTACCGAGGTACTCGCACCGTTGAACTGGACCGGCGACCAGCAACCAAGTACCTGGCGTGAAGGTGAAGTCAGCACGACACCGGGTTTCAAGGAAGCGTTTCGCAGTTTTGTCGAGGCTGGCTGGCAAGGCCTGCAGCATCCTCAAGCGTTTGGTGGACAAGGCCTGCCCAAATTGCTCGGCACGCCATGCGCTGAGATGGTCAATGCAGCGAATTTGTCGTTCGCTTTGTGCCCGCTGCTCACCGATGGCGCGATAGAGGCGTTGATGACGGCGGGCAGCGACGAGCAGCAGCAGATGTACATTCCGAAAATGGTATCGGGCGAATGGACCGGCACCATGAACCTCACCGAACCACAAGCGGGTTCGGATCTCGCATTGGTACGCACTCGCGCACTGCCGCAGGGTGACGGCAGCTACAAGTTATTCGGCACCAAGATTTACATCACCTTCGGCGAGCATGACATGGCCGAGAACATCATCCACTTGGTGCTGGCGCGTACCCCCGATGCACCTGAGGGCGTGAAGGGGATCTCGCTATTTATTGTGCCGAAGTTTCTGGTGAACGCGGATGGCTCGCTAGGCGCGCGCAATGACGTGCACTGTGTTTCGATCGAGCACAAGCTTGGTATCAAAGCCAGCCCGACTGCAGTGCTGCAGTACGGTGATAACGGCGGTGCAATCGGCTACCTGGTCGGCCAGGAAAATCGCGGCCTTGAGTACATGTTCATCATGATGAATGCGGCGCGGTTTGGCGTAGGTATGCAGGGCATTGCACTGGCTGATCGCGCTTACCAAAAAGCGACGCAGTATGCGCGAGACCGCGTGCAGTCGCGCGATTTATCGGGCTCATCCGGTGCAGTGGCGATCATTCATCATCCGGATGTGCGACGCATGCTCATGAGCATGCGTGCTCAGACCGAGGCAGCCCGTGCGCTGGCGTATGTCACTGCGGCAGCCTTCGACGCCGCCCATCACCATCCGGATGAGGCCAGCAAAAAGGCCAACCTGACCTTCTACGAGTTCATGGTGCCGATCGTGAAAGGCTGGTCGACAGAGCTAGCGGTTGATGTGGCCTCAACCGGTGTGCAAGTACACGGTGGCATGGGCTTCATCGAAGAAACCGGCGCCGCACAGTACTACCGTGATGCACGCATCCTGACAATTTACGAGGGAACCACTGCCATTCAGGCGAATGATCTGATTGGTCGCAAGACAGTGCGTGATGGCGGTGCCGTGGCGAAAGGCATCATCAATCAGGTACGTGCCACAGCGGCTGAGTTGAGCAAAGCCGATCACGCCGACCTGCATGCAATTGCCAACCGATTGTCTACCGCCGCCGATGCGATGGAGCAGGTGGTCGAGTACATGGTCGCGAACGTCAAGGCAGATATCAAAGCCGTGTTTGCTGGCAGCGTGCCTTACCTGAAAATGGCAGGCGTCGTGCTCGGTGGTTGGCAAATGGCGCGTGCCGCGCTGGTGTCGCAACAGCGCTTGACGGCGGGCGAGGGTGACGCATCCTTCTTCAAGACCAAGATCGCGACCGCCCGATTTTTTGCAGACCATTACCTGTCCACAGCGGTCGCTTCACGTGACGCCATCGTCGATGGCAGTGCAGGTGTGCTGGCGCTCGAGGTCGAGGCGTTCTAAATCAGGCTTGCTGGGCCAGGCTTTGCAAGCGCGGGCCTTGCAAGCGCGGACCTTATAACCAAGTGCTTCAAGCGAAGCATGTCAAAAAAGCAAGCGAAAAAAGCAAGCCGATAAGAGTGCCGCATGCCCTCGGGGCCTTGTTTCTGGCCTCGCACTTGTCAAAATGCTTATCTCTCGGGCCTGTGCTGAGGCGGCTGCGTCCTCCGCGTGGCCGGAACGGGCTGGTTTCTTGGTCTGAGCGCTTGAAACCAGCTATAATCTCGCTCTTTTTCCCAGCCAGTACCCAATTTCCGAGAAGATTATGGTCGTTATCCGTTTATCCCGTGGCGGCTCCAAGAAGCGCCCCTTTTACAACATCGTTGCTACTGATTCGCGCAACCGTCGCGACGGCCGCTTCATCGAGCGTATCGGTTTCTATAACCCGATCGCGTCCGGCGCAGCGGTAGGTTTCAACATCAATCAAGATCGCCTGGCCCACTGGCAAGGTGTTGGTGCGCAGCTGTCACCGACGGTCGAGCGCTTGGTGAAATCGTCGGCCAAGAAAGCGGCCTGATTGGGTGGCTGGCAGCAGCTCGGGGATTCCGATTCCCGATGATCTGGTGCTGGTAGCGCATGTGTCTGGTGCGTTCGGCATCGCCGGCTGGGTTCGGCTGAAGCCTTACTCTTCTGAGGCCAGTGCGCTGTTGAATGCGAAGACCTGGTGGCTGGATAAGCCATCGATGCATGATGTTGAAGTCATGCAGGTGAGGTCGCAGGGCGAGGATGTGGTCGCGCGCCTGATGGGAACGGAAAGCCGAGATGCCGCTGAAGACTTGCGCGGCGCTGCGGTACACATCCGGCGAGCGCATTTCCCGCCCTTGAGCGATGAAGAATTTTATTGGGTTGACTTGATTGGCCATAGCGTCGTCAACCTTGCTGGTGAGCCTTTAGGCGAAGTGGTTGGCCTGATCGACAATGGCGCACACCCAATATTGCGGGTGCAGCCAGCCGCCGATCAAGACAAACCCGCACCAGAATTATTGATACCGTTTGTCGACCGCTATGTGAAGACGGTCGATCAGTCGAAGCGACACATAACGGCCGACTGGGAAAAGGATTACTGATCGCGCCAGCGAGCAGGGGGAGTGATGGAGTTTGATGTTGTGACACTCTTCCCCGAGATGTTTGATGCACTAACGGGGCATGGCATCACGCGGCGAGCGTTCGAGCAACACAAAGTAGGGCTGAATTTGTGGAATCCACGTGATTTCACCAACGACAACCATCGTACGGTAGATGACCGGCCCTATGGGGGTGGTCCTGGCATGGTGATGATGGCAGCGCCGTTGGAAGCCGCGATCCATGCAGCGCAAGCAAGGCAGCAGCAAGCCGGTTTGCCCAAGCCGCGGTTGATTTATTTGTCGCCGCAAGGCGCACCGTTGAATCACCACAAGGTGAAGCAACTCGCGGCAGAGCAAGGACTGGTGCTCTTGTGCGGTCGTTATGAGGCAGTCGATCAGCGGCTGATTGACCGCTGTGTCGACGAAGAGATCAGTCTCGGCGACTTTGTGCTGTCGGGAGGTGAGTTACCGGCGATGGCGCTGATGGATGCGGTAATCCGTTTGTTGCCAGGTGTGTTGAATGACGAAGCCTCGGCGGTCGAAGACAGCTTTGTGAATGAGCTGCTGGATTGTCCGCATTACACGCGGCCCGAGGTGTACGAAGGTGTCGTGGTACCCGAGGTGCTGCTCGGTGGTCACCACGCCGAGATTGCAAAATGGCGACGCCAGCAGTCACTGGCAGCGACGCTGAACAAGCGCCCCGAGCTGATTGACCGGGCGCGCGAACAAGGATACTTGAGCAAGGCTGATGAGGCGGTGCTCAAACAGTTGAAGCAAAAATCGTAGCAGTACGATTAGCAGGTGCAGTAAAAGCAGCGATTCGCTGTCGTTCCCGGGCTTGCCCGGATTTGTGAAACCCCGTCCTCTACCGGGCATGCAGTTTAGTAGAGTGCCTCACAAAGCGTCGATAACAAGGCGTGCCGACGCAGACTTGCCGTCTGTGCGGTGAGCTGCTGCAAGGTAGTCAGTGGCGTTTTGTGAGGCACTCTTGCGCCGGCAAGATGGTTTAGGAGATAAGTCAATGGATCTGATCCAGCAACTTGAACAGGAAGAGATTGCCCGTCTCGGCAAGACAATTCCTGAATTCGCACCCGGCGATACCGTCGTGGTCAATGTGAACGTGGTCGAAGGTAACCGCAAGCGCGTACAGGCCTATGAAGGCGTCGTGATCTCGCGTCGTAACCGCGGCCTGAATTCGAATTTCATCGTGCGTAAAATGTCCTCGGGTGAGGGTGTTGAGCGTACCTTCCAGCTGTACTCACCGTTGATTGCCTCGATCGAGGTGAAGCGTCGCGGTGATGTGCGCCGTGCGAAGCTTTACTACCTGCGTGGACGCTCCGGTAAGTCGGCGCGTATCCGCGAGAAGCTGCCAGCCCGCAAGGCGGCAGTGGCTGCGGAGTAAGTCACGCTGCGCTAACGAGAAGGGCACCCAGCGTGCCCTTTTTTCTTTTGAAGTCTCCGATGACGCCTTACGCGAACGGCATTGGCAGGATGCGATGAGCCGAATTTCTTTTGACCCGGCAGAAGCAACGATAGATGCCATCGGCAACGAGCCAGCGCTCCCCGAGGTGCGTCTGGTGCCTGACTGGTTGCGTCAGCGTTTCGCACAACCGGCAGCCTGGACGCCGGAGTTCGTCACCGAGCCTGCGCTGACGGCTGACACGCGTACGCCGGTACCGGCGGCGGTGCTCGTACCGATGGTGGTGCGGGCCGATCAGATCCATCTGCTACTCACACTGCGCACCGCCCATCTGAATGATCATGCTGGACAGATCAGCTTCCCGGGCGGCCGGGTTGATGCGGAGGATACCGATGCGATCGAAACTGCCCTTCGCGAGACCGAAGAAGAGATCGGTTTGGCGCGTCGCCATATCGAGGTGATCGGTTGCCTGCCGGATTACCAGACCGGCACCGGATTCCGGGTGACGCCGGTCGCAGCGCTGGTACATCCCCCCTTTGAGCTGCAAGCCGATAGCTTCGAGGTGGCCGAAATTTTTGAAGTGCCGCTGGCGTTTCTAATGAACGGTGCCAACCATCAGCGTCGGAGCGCCGTGCTCCCTAGCCGACCCGAGCGCCGCAGCTTCTACACCATGCCTTACGAGCGCTACTTCATTTGGGGTGCGACGGCGGCGATGCTGCGTAATCTTTACCATTTCCTCCGCGCCGACTAAGCCGCAGTATCAAAAGCTTGCTGGCGTTAGTGATCGCGCATTGCCTTACATTTCGAACGGTCAGCGGCGCCCCCGCCAGGCCAGTGATGCTCTGATACATCGACTGTAGATCGGAGGCATGAAAAGTTGGCGGCGTTGCGCTACCTGTTAAGCTAATGCCTCCAGTACATTTTTCTGCTTCCTTGCCATGACCCTGTTCTCCATCCTGATTGCACTGGTGCTGGAACAATTTCGGCCGCTGCGCAGGGATAACGTGATCTATGGCTGGGTCAGTGCGTTAGCAGCCCGCGTCGAGTACAGTTTCAACGCTGGCCGAGCCGAGCACGGTCGTCTGGGTTGGATCGTGATGATGTCACTGCTGGTACTGCCGACGCTGCTGATCTACTGGCTACTGGGGGCGTTTAGTGTCATCGCGCAGCTGGTCTGGACCGTACTCATTGTCTATCTCACGCTCGGCTTCCGGCACTACAGCCATTATTTTTCCGCCATACAAATTGCGCTGAACGAAAGCAATGTGCCTGAGGCGCGTCGGCTGCTGGCCGAGTGGACACGCGCCGATACCAGCGAGATGGATGCCACTGAAATTGTCCGCATTGCGGTCGAGCGTGCGCTGATGACCACGCATCATCATGTATTCGGCGTGTTCTTTTGGCTGTTGCTACCGATCGGGCCCGCCGGGGCGGTTTTATACCGCGTCGCCGAGTACCTCTCGCGAGGCTGGAATGAGCCCGATCATTTAAAAGGCGAGCCTTTTGGTGTTTTCGCGCGGCGGATATTTCAGTTGATCGACTGGGTGCCGGCGCGCCTGACGGCGATCGCCTTTGCCATCGTCGGCAATTTTGAGGATGCTGTCTACGCGTGGCGTAACTTCGCGCATCGCTGGCGCAATGAGTCGGAAGGCATCATCCTGGCCTCGGGTAGCGGCGCGATGGGTGTGCGCTTGGGCACACCGGCAGAGTACGCGCCCGACATGCCCGGCGTCGATATCGCCGCACTCGACTCCAATCCCGATATTGAAATTCTGCCGGGCGACGAGCCATCGCTGCGCGCGCTGCAGAGTACGGTCGGGCTGATCTGGCGTGCACTATTACTTTGGATTTTGTTGTTATTGATGGTCTCGGTCGCAAACTGGCTCGGCTGATTCACGATAGAACAGTCACTATGCTCTGTAGCGACGCTGAAGGTGTAATGGCTGACAGCCTTGTTGCAACGACCGCCCGACAGGTCATACTTTCCTAGGGATGCTTTGCGTGAGACGCGGGGTCCGGTAAGATAACGACTTACCTGCCCCTTCCCGATGTCCAGTACTGCCCCAGATTCCACCGTCCCGGTCACTGATTTCATTATTCAGGGTCAGACTAGTGCAGGTCGCCCTTTCCGCCCCAGCGACTGGGCGGATCGTCTATGCGGCATCATGGGCCGCTTCCATCCCGATCAGGCCGGCAGCTTTGATCGCCATCTACGTTACTCGCCGTATGTCACGCCAGCCCTGATCGAGGGCGTACGTTCTGTCTTGGTCGATCATCGGCTACACGCGCTTGAGCCACTTGCTTATTTTTTTCTGCGTGATTTTGCCCGTGACAACGACCTTCGCGTAATCGATGCCTGTGTTCTTCCTGCGACATATCAGGCAGGCGTCTAAGTTTCGCAGATGCAATAATCATTTCGATTACCGACTTATCTCTTTAATTTGTTAGTGTCGCCGCTAACTTTTACAGACGGAATTTTCGGACTTATGCAATCTGTATAAGTTAAATCCGAGTTTCACCTAACGTCTGAGTGTGCGATGACCGACGATTCCTTACAGGCCGGTTTCAGCCTCGTCGAGTTGATGGTCGCGCTTGCTATCGCTGCCTTTATCGCTGCATTTGCTGTTCCCAGCTACCGAGATCATGCGCTGCGCGGCCAGTTGCCGGAGATGAGTAGTGCTTTGCAGCTGGGTGCCCTACGTCTCGAGCAGTACTACCAAGACTTTCGTAGTTATCGTAACGGCGACTCCTGTGGCATCACACTCCCTGGCAGCGATAGTTTCGTGTTGCGCTGTACATCACCCGACGACGGACAATCTTTTCTGCTCACCGCCAGGGGTAGTGGTGCACTTACCGATTTTGCTTACACCATCGATCATCAGGGTCAAACCCGCACCATCGCATTACCACCCACCTGGGGCCCGGCACCACGTGATTGCTGGATCTTGAAGCGGGGTGCAACATGTTGAGCGCTTGCTCGGCCAAGCGCGCCTTTGGCTTAACAATGACCGAGTTAATGATCGTACTCGCGCTAAGTTCTATCGTGCTCGCTATCGGCGCGCCCGCCATGGGTCAGTGGGTGCGCAGTATCGAAGTGCGTTCAAGTGCTGCTTCACTCATCGCTGCATTACACGCCGCACGTAGCGAAGCACTCACGCGCAACACCACTATTCGTTTACAGCTGCCCGATGTGCTCGGTCGACCTGGGTGGCAGCTTTCCTGTGTTCAGACCTCAGCCCGATGCCCTGCGCTAATACGGCAACAGGCGATCGATACCTCTACAGCGGTACGCTGGGGTGCAACAAGCCTGGCTCAAATGCCATCATTTGATAAGCCGATTGCAGCGGGTAATGCCTTGCCTGCCAGTATTCGTTTCGATGCCAGCGGTGCCGTGCCCGGTATCGCGATGGGTGACGATATCGCGCGTATTGATATCACCTACAGTGGCGGCAAAAATGACCAGCGGATGGTCGTACTGATTGCACCGCAGGGTATGGTGCGGCTCTGTCAGCCGACGGTAAGTGCAGGCCATCCGCAGCACTGTCATTGATCAGCGATGGCAATTCTCAGGGTTTCGCGCCGTATAGCGGGTAGCGCATTGATTGAAAGTCTTATCTCGCTACTGGTGTTTTCCATCGGGCTACTTTCCTTGCTGGCATTGCTGACTGCCACGCTCAAGGAAAGTGATAACGCACGCTACCGTAGCGAAGCCAGTTTGCTTGCTTCTGACCTGGTGAGTCGTATGTGGTCGGGTGAACGTTCGCTAACTGCATTGCAGCAGCGCTTCGATCCGCAATCGAATGAGTATCAGCAATGGTTGCAGCGGGTGCAGTCTGTACTGCCGGGTATCAGCGCCACCCGAAATACGCCACAGCTACTGATCGACGATCAGCGCCAAATCACGCTCACGATGTTTTGGCAAGCACCCTCTGATCCGGAGCGGCATCAGCTCGTCATGGTGACACGACTGACGGATTAGCAGATGCCTCGCTACAGTAGCGCGCGTGCGCATGGTCTGAGTCTGGTCGATCTGATGGTCGGATTATCGATAGGGATGATCGCTACCTTGGTTGTGCTGAATGTGATGGTGATGTTCGATGCACGCCGACGTACGACAGCAGGCAGTACAGACGCACAAATTCATGGAACGTTCGCTGGGGGCTGGCTGGCGCGAGAGCTCCGTATTGCGGGTCACGGTCTTGGCCCGTTGAGTGCGCTTGGTTGCACGGTGCACCGCGCGCCCATCGGTACGCCCGATGCTAGCCTCGTTCTTGCACCACTGATGATCACGAATGGTACGGCGGGTACGCCCGATACACTGACCATACTCGCCGCTGGCGAGCAGGCATTACCCGCATCGCGCCTGGTCGCGCCCCATACCATGGGCGATGATCTAATCACTCTCGACAGTACATTAGGTATTGCTAATGGCTCGCAGTTATTACTGCACGAGAGCGGTAATCCGGATTGTCCATTGGTCAGAGTGGCAGCGGTCAGTACCGGCGGTTATACCGTACAGCCAACGGTAGTGAGTGGTCTACTCAGCGGCAGTGTATTTGGAAAAGATAGTTTGGCTATCAATCTCGGCGCGCTACGTTACCGACGATATTCGGTCGACACTACACACCAACTCAGGCTCGAGAGCTTTGACTCCGTGCTGGGTACGTGGATCACCTCGACCCACGCTGATGGGGTCGTCAATCTGCAGCTGCAATACGGGTTCGATACACGCAGCGGTAGTCAGCCATCACCACAGGTGACGTCTTGGCGGGACATGATGATCGATGCTGACGGCGACGGCATCGTTGCCGATTCCGGCGACTGGCAACGCTTGCTCGCCGTGCGTTTTGCCTTGGTCATGCGTAGTCCGCAACGTAAAGAAGAAGGTTGCGACGCACCCGCCCCGACCTGGCTGGCCGGGGATGCGACTGGTGCATTGGTACCCACCGAGATTCGGCTCGATCATCTAGATCAGTGGCGTTGCTGGCGTTACCGCGTCCTGCAAACAGAAGTACTGTTACGTAATCAACTCTGGGGAGAGCTGTGACAGCGCGGCCCATGCATACCCATTGCCATGGTGCCGCACTCGTGGTTTCACTCGTCGTGTTGGTAACCATGAGTTTGGGTGCATTGGCGCTAGTTCGTGCCGTGGCTACCGGATTACTTGTGTCGGGCAACTTCAGCTTTCGGCAGGCAGCGGTATTTGCCGCTGAGGCCGGTAGTGAGGCTGCTATTGACTGGCTATCAGAACGGACAGCGACGACTGAGCTTTTTTCCGATCAGGTTGCGGCTGGCTACTATGCCAGTCTCCCCAACGGTATTAGTCTCAGCGGTTTTACTGATGCGGGTACTCGCGCCTACATTGATTGGGATGACGATCAATGCGCTAGCCGAGTAAATACGACGTGCTTGAGTGCCTCGCCTGAACTGCCCATTGATGCAGCGGGCAATCGAGTGCGTTATGTCATTCACCGATTATGTCGCACCAACGGCCGTCCCGATGCGGCTACCAATAGCTGCTTGCTATTTCGCTCGGCGCAGGGCGCAAGTAGCAATCGAGGCCAGCTCAGCTATGGCGCATCAAAACGCTTTAATGCTTCCGATACCGTTTATTTCCGTATTACTGTGTACGTGCGGGGTCCGCGTAATACCACCGCTTTTGTTCAGACCTTGGTGCATTACTGAAGGAATATTGAATGCGATTACGCCTACATTCAAAAGTTTTGTTGATCAGCTTGCTGATGATGGTGATATCGCCCGGCTTCGCACTGACCGATCTTGCACAAGCACCGATCAATTTCTTACTATCCACACCGGTCAAGCCAAATATCTTTTTTATTCTTGATGACTCCGGCAGCATGCAGTCGAGTTTTTTGGGTGACGAGGTGGTTATACGGCAATATCAAAACACAGTAGGCTATCGCACCAGTGTATGTAACAAGATTTACTATAACCCCGAGGTTAACTACCCGGTCCCGGTGCGTGCGACAGGTGCTGAGTATCCACAGCAAAATTTTTTCGCTGCTTCCTATGACGGCTTTCGTCCCGGAGCGGTAACAGTCAATCTGTCCGATAGCTTCATGGCCTGGCGCTCCGCGTCTAGCAGACCACCGGTACCATCCAATACCGCGGGCATTATCTACAGCCCCGATTGCACATCATCGGGGGGTGGCTGCACCTCAAACGACAACGGCTTACCCAATCGACCTGAGCCAGCGTACTACTTTATTTATAAAGGAAACAAAGCTGAGCGGTTAGGTGACGGTTCTGCAGAGGATCATTGTCGTGATACGCGATTCGACGCGGGCACGACTGGACGCAATAACTGGCGCAAGGTCATCGTTAGTCGATCATCCGGTCCCGGACGTAGCGATGAGACGACTAATTTTGCAAATTGGTTTAGCTATCACCGTACACGCTTGCTGACGATGAAGACAGCCGTCGGACGCGCACTCAGTCAGCTTGATGCCAACTATCGCGTTGGCTATTCAACGATCAGTGAATCCGGCGTTAGCGCAAGCAGTGATAATTTTTTGCGCATCGACGACTTCAGTGATGAGCACCGAAGAAGTTTTTACGAAAAACTATACGCAGCACGCCCTATGGGCGGCACACCCTTGCGTGCAGCGCTGGCCAAGGCAGGAAGAATTTATGCAGGTCGGCTACTGACTGGTAGTAATGATCCGGTACAGTATTCCTGCCAACAAAACACTACGATCTTATCAACCGATGGCTACTGGGGTACTCAGAATGAATCAGGTAGCTACGGTCCAAAGCAAATCGATGGCGTGACCGATGTCGGCAATCCGGATGCGCGGCTACCACGACCCATGTTCGATGGCGGCGCAAGTCGTACTAGCAATACGTTGGCCGACGTTGCGGCATGGTATTTCGAGAATGACTTACGCACGCCGGCACTTGGAAACTGCGGCGTTAGCGACAAGCTTTGTGAGAATAATGTCCCGCAGGTACCCGGACGTCGCAGCGGTATGCATCAGCACATGGTCACGCATACGCTCGGCCTTGGTGCTGACGGCACGTTGCGTTATCGAGAAGACTATGACACAGCAAGCAATGGTGATTTTCAAGAGATTGTTCGTGGTACTAAAAATTGGCCCGACCCCATCACTGCAACCGGCGCTGAACGAATCGATGATTTATGGCATGCAGCCGTTAACGGTGGCGGACGCTATTTCAGTGCGCGTAGCCCGGAGTCATTAGCGCGTGCACTCTCCACCACACTATCGACGGTGCGCGCTGCAAGTGGTGCGGCGGCGGCATCCGCCACCAGCAGCCAGGAGCCTGCGGAAGGCGATAATCTTCTATTCTCAAGCCGTTATCGCAGCGTGTATTGGGATGGTGAGCTTGAAGCGCGGCGTATCTCGCTTGCTGACGGCAGTTTGGCATCCCAAATTGAATGGTCTGCATCGATTCAGCTTCGGCAGCGCGTTGCTGCGGCACGTGATGACCGTACGATCTATATACCCTCGAGCACAGATATCTATGGTCTGAAAGAGTTTCGGTGGCAGCTCTTGAGTACCAATGAACGTCAGCTATTCAGTGGTTGCGATGCACCGCCCGCCCGACGGTGGCAGCAGTGTATGCAACTCAGCGACGTAGCACGTACGCAAACCGGCGGTGCAAATCTGGTGGATTATTTGCGTGGTCAGTCTCAGTTCGAAGACAAGCCCGAGAATAGTGTCCGCTTATTCCGCAAGCGTGAGCAAGTCTTGGGTGCGCCAATCAATGCGCAACCTGTGTTTGTGGGTGCGCCTGCATTTCGATACGCTGATCTCAACTATGGCGAGTATCGCGATAGCATCGCGGCCAATCGTGCTGCGACGGTGTATCTTGCTGCTAACGACGGCATGCTGCACGCATTCGATGCGGCAACAGGTCGTGAACGCTGGGCATTCATCCCGAGTGGCGTATTACCTGAGCTATGGCGTGTTGCCGATAACGCGTTTGCCAATAATTTTCGGTATCTACTGGATGGCACGCCAGTGGTGGGTGATATCTGCCCCACCGCACCCAGCGAGAGCTGCACCGCCGACGCCTGGCGCACGATTCTGGTTGCCGGGCTTGGTGCTGCCGGACGCGAGTACTACGCGCTGGATATCACCCAAGCGGATCAGCCCAAGCTGCTATGGCGTATCGGTGCTGAGGCCGAGCCACAACTAGGTTACGCCGTAGGAAAACCCATCATTACCAAGCGTCGCGATGGAAAATGGGTGGTGTTGATCACGTCGGGCTACAACAATGTCGCGCCTGGTACCGGCATTGGCGTACTGTTCGTCCTTGACGCCACAACGGGAGCAGTGCTCAAGCGTATTGAGACCGATGTTGGCACGAGTGATAACCCTGCTGGTCTTGCACATCTCAACGCCTGGGTCGATAACCTGCTGGATAACACAGCAGAGCGTGTCTATGGTGGTGACCTATTGGGCAATCTTTGGCGATTTGATATTAACGATACGGTGGTGGGTGGGGGTAGTAGTGCAGTACGGTTGGCGCGCCTGGTACGCAGCGGCGTCATACAGCCAATTACGACACGGCCCGAACTGTCGTTGGTACGCATCGGTAACCAATCGTTGCCAGTGGTGAGCGTCGGTACCGGTCGTTATCTCGGCACTAGCGATGGCAGCGATAAATCAGTCCAGTCAATTTATACCTTTCGCGATCGTTTAAATGACAGTGGCTTAGGAGATATTCGTCAGCGATCTTCGATGGTGCAGAAAAGGTTGGCGAGTAGTACCGATCCGGGCGTGCGAACTATCAGTAATGAGCAAGTCGATTGGTTAGTGAATGATGGCTGGTTTGTCGACCTTGACGTGCAGTCTGGCTCGGGTGAGCGCGTCGTCGTCGACCCGGAGCAACAACTTGGCATGCTATCGGTCGTTAGTAATATGCCGGACAGTAATGCCTGTCGACCACGTGCTGAGAGCTGGTCGTACACCTTCAACTATATGAATGGTAGCTATATACCCAGCGCAAGCAATACGAGTGTTGCACGTCGTGTCACGAGTGCATCAATGATTTCAGGTGCGCGACTTGTCCGGGTTGGTAACCGCGTCGTCACTGTGCTGACCGACGATACCGGTACGGTGAGTGTTATCACGCAGTCCTCTGGTACGGGTACTACACCGCGCGCTCGTCGAGTTGCCTGGCGCGAGCTCGATCAGTAGTGAGAGTGCTGGGTAGTGTAGTGCTGGCTGTTTTGGTGTCATCAGCTAGTTTTGGCGCGCTGCTGAATTACGCCCATCGTTGGCGATTCATCGGGGGCGATACCGTAGCGATTCAACTTTACGGCGACAGCATCGCAGCGCATACCGGTAGTTCAGTGCGCGAAAGAAGATCCTTCAAGCCAAGGTATTCACCCGCGCCTTCAACAGCCGTAGCACTGGAAGGTTCGGATGGTACGGATAGTGCAGATTTCTACCAAGATCACCTCGGTGGGACCGATACGCATATCGCGCAAGCGATGGGTACCTACTTCCCTGCCTCGGTGCTGAGCGAGCGTCCCCAGCTCTGGGCCGATATTGATCCCGAGTGGTACTTGTTCGGTACAGACATGCCGGCGATATCGGCAATGCTATTGATCAACGAGTTTGGAGATGTCGATGATCTGATTGTCGACATGCCTTCGCTCACGCCCATGCTGCTAGAAGACTTGCGCAACCGCTTTCGGTCTGCGCGATTCATCCCTGGCCGTCAGGATGGACAGCCAGTAAAAACCATGTTGCGCATCACGATTCAACTTGATTGAACCCGGTTTACTTTCGACGTCTGATACAAAGGTGAGAGAGATTGGCTCGCGTAAGGATTTCATGAAAAGCTTGGATACCGTAGTTCAAGCAAGAATCTGATGAATAGTCGTGATCGTTGTTCAAGCACCAAATCGCTGGATGAAGACGACGTTAGCATCCAGTAAATTTGTTTGATCCGGAGGGCATATGCATAGAAGAATTAGATGGCCGATGATTTTTCTAATGACACTACTGCTCAGCGCTTGCGGCTATAACAGCCTTCAGTCAGGTGATGAACAGATCAAGGCAAGTTGGGCCGAGGTGGTTAATCAGTACCAGCGCCGTGCAGATCTGGTGCCGAATCTGGTCAATACGGTGAAAGCGTATGCCGCGCATGAGAATCAGGTATTGACGCAGGTGACGGAGGCACGCGCGCGCGTTGGCGCGATACAAGTGAGCCCTGATGTGCTGAATGATCCACAAGCGTTTGCTCGTTTTCAATCAGCACAGGGGCAACTCTCGGGCGCATTATCACGATTGCTGGCGGTCAGCGAAAACTACCCACAGCTAAAAGCCGATGCCAGTTTTCGAGAGTTACAAGCGCAACTTGAGGGTACCGAGAATCGAATTACCGTAGCACGTAATCGCTACATAAAATCGGTACAAGACTATAACGTCATCGTGCGCTCTTTCCCCACCAATCTGACTGCGATGCTGTTCGGCATGCAAATGAAGCCGAGTTTTTCAGTGAGCAACGAGGCGGCGATCTCAACGGCGCCAGCGGTAGATTTTAGTGCGCCCGCCAAGAAGTAGCGGTCGTCTCGCTAGCCTCTCAGTAGTCTTGTGGGTAGCGCTGGTATTTCTGCAGTCGTTAGTGTTTTTGCCTTTGCCAGTATGGGCGCAGCCGCTGGTGGCGGTGCCCGCCTTGACTGGTCGCGTGGTCGATCTCGTTAACAGCCTGTCATCAGAACAGAAGCAGTCGCTGGAAGCGCGATTGCAAGCGTTTGAGCAGCGCAAGGGCAGTCAGATTGCGGTACTGATCATCGCGAAAACCCAGCCTGAAACCATCGAGCAGTACACGATCCGTGTTGCGGAGCAGTGGCAGCTGGGACGTAAGCGTGTCGATGATGGTGCCATCCTGCTTGTTGCGAAGGAAGAGCGGGCGCTACGCATTGAAGTCGGCTATGGTCTTGAAGGCGCTCTCAGCGATGCAATCTGCAAACGCATTATTGACGAACAAATACTGCCGCGGTTTCGGCAGGATGATTTTTACGGTGGTATCAGCGCGGGTGTAGATGCCATGATGCGCGTGGTGGATGGCGAGGCACTGCCGCCGCCATTCTCGGATACACAATCGCTCGGTACCATCGGCGCGCTGCCGCTCGTGTTTATCGCGGCCATCATCATGGGTGCGTTAATGCGCAAGCTATTCGGGCGTGGCAAAGGTGCGTTAATTACTGCGGGCGCACTGGGTCTGATTGTTTGGTTCATGACCGGATTACTATTGTTTGCACTGTTTTCGGCACTCATGGGATTCGTGCTCACTTTGAGCGGATTTCGCGCACTGGGCGGCTGGCGCGGAGGCGGTGGTGATGGCGGGGATGGCGGACGTGGTGGCGGCGGTTTCCGTGGCGGTGGTGGCGGTTTTGGTGGTGGCGGGGCCTCTGGGCGATGGTAATCGAGGCAAGGGATACGATTTTTCACTCCTGTATACAATAGCGACTTTGCGTAGCGACGGTTTTGGCGATAAGAAGCCTTCTCAAATCGATAACCGCTGCGCGTCTTTAGTCATATACAAGGGAGATCATGGTCGCTCGATTCGCGCTCATTATTGCGGCATTGTCGACGGGCAGCGCGCTCGCCGCACCACTGAAAGTCGATGCTGTGAAATCCAGTGTTGGCGTCACCTTCAAGCAAATGGGCGTTGCTGTTGATGCGAAATTCAACAAGCTGGTCGCACAGGTGGAGTATGACGCCGCCAAACCCGAAAATGCTAAAGCGAGTGTCGAGATTGACGTCGCCAGTTTTGATCTGGGTGACCCCGATTACAGCGCCGAGGTGCGCAAGAAAGAATGGTTTCACGCCGTCCAGTTTCCAAAGGCGACGTTCAGCTCCACCAAAATACGCGGTGCAGGTGCCGGCAAACTCGAGGTCAGTGGCAAGCTGACCTTGAAGGGCAAATCGACCGATCTTCAATTTCCCCTGACCGTGAAGAAAGAAGGCGCAGCGCAAGTGTTCGAGGGAAGCGTCCCGATCAAGCGTCTGGTCTTTGGTATTGGCGATGGCGAGTGGAAAGACACCAGTGTCGTTGCGGATGAGGTGTTGATCAAGTTTCGTATCGTCGCCCAGTAGGCAGGCATTTCACGAACCCTAAGGTAGAGCTCATGCTTATCAAAAGACTGATCATTGCTGCATTTCTGTTGAGTGCCACAGGTGCATGGGCCCAGGTCTATAACGTCGACCCGAGTCATACGTATCCCAGCTTCGAAGCGGACCATATGGGTTTATCGATCTGGCGCGGAAAATTCACCAAGAGTGGCGGCAAAATCGTACTCGACCGCTCGGCAAAATCCGGTGGCAGTATCGAGATCACGATTGATGCCAGCACTGTCGATTTCGGGCACGCCAAAATGAACGACAAAGCGCGTGGTGATGAAATGTTCAATGTCGCAAAATATCCGACGATTACGTACAAAAGTACGACATTGAAGTATGAGGGCGAGAAGCTGGTTGGTGTCGACGGCGAGATGACTCTGCTTGGTGTGACCAAGCCGCTATCGCTGAATGTCACCCATTTCAAATGTCTGATTCATCCACTGCACAAGCGAGAAGTGTGTGGCGCTGATGCGTATGGTCGCTTTGACCGCAGTGACTTTGGTATGAATATCGGTTTGCCCCGTTTCTCGCCAGAGATCAAACTGGCCATACAGGTAGAAGGCGTGCGCGCAGATTAGTTATCTTCGCGGTAAGCTCAAGGTAGTAAATGTTGTCGTCTGAGACGGCAACACGCCACGGTGCTCAGCGCGGACATCCTGAGCCACTATCTATGTCGAAGGTCTACTATGCATATCCTTGGTATTTCCGGCAGCCTGCGCCAAGGCTCGCTGAATACAGCAGCTCTTCGCGCATGCGCCGCGCTTGTGCCTGATGGTGTTACGCTATCGCTCGCTGATGTGTCGGCTGTCCCGCTCTATAACGAGGATTTGCGCGCGCAAGGCTTGCCACAGCCGGTACAGCAGTTGCGCGAACAAATCCGCGCGGCAGATGCGCTTATCATTGCGACGCCTGAGTACAACTACTCCTTTCCCGGTGTGCTAAAGAATGCGATTGACTGGGCGTCCAGGCCACCGGACCAGCCTTTCGATGCGAAGCCAATCGCGCTGATCGGTGCCACGCCGGGTGGGCTGGGTACCTCGCGCGCCCAGTATCAGCTGCGACAGGTATTTGTCTATCTCAACGGGCTTTTACTGAACAAGCCTGAAGTGATGATTTCAGCAGCGCCGTCAAAATTTGATGCCGGCGGTCAGTTGATCGACGATACGACTGCCGAGAATCTGCGCAAGCTACTGAGTGCGCTTTGCGATCTCGCGCGCCAACGTAAACTTTGACACGGAAGCCTGATGTTCATCGCGTACTGCGTTTCCCAAACTGCTACTGACGTGCCTGCGATGTCGGGAGTGCAGCGCACGGATCTGAGTGGCACGCCCTTACTGCCAAGGTATAGAAACAGTGCGCAAAGTTTGTATGGATGGGCCTCCATGCTGGGTGCGCTGACAGTCTGGCTATGTGTTCTGTTAGGGGCGATGCAGGCAGCTCGCGCACAGATCATTGATCTGAGCAGCGGCCAAGAAATCAGTGAGCAGGTACTGATTGACAGGCTCCGATCGCAGGATATCGTTTTGCTCGGCGAGTTACACGACAACGCTCAGCACCATGCACTGCGAGCGCAGCTGATTCGCCGGATTGCCCGTGACAAGCTCTCCGTAGTCGCCGAGCATTTACCGTCGACCGCACGGGTAGTGCGCGAAGGCGCATTACTTGCCGATCTGCAGGCGGCTGGCTTCGATCCTCAGGCATGGAGCTGGCCGCTGCACGCGCCCCTATTCGATGCAATTCGTAGCGCGGGGCTGCCGCTGGTTGGTGGCAATCTACCGAAAGGCTTTTCCAAGCAATTATTTAGTCAGGGCGCATCTGCGCTATCAGCGCCACTGGGACAGACTTACCGCAATGCGCCGCTATCAGAAGCTGCGAGCCAACAGTTGGACCAGGATCTGATCGACGGTCATTGTGGGAAGCTACCAGAAAGATATATCGAGCCAATGCGCTTGGTGCAGCGTGCAACGGATGTTTCGATGGCACAAGCGCTGCTTGATCGCGTGCCGTCGTTGCTGGTTGCCGGTAACGGCCATGTTCGCAAGGACTACGGTGTTCCCCAGGTGCTGAGTGCAACGACACCTGCTTTGCGCGTCACAGCAGTCGGTTTTGTCGAGGCCGACGGTATGCGCGAAGAGCTGTTACAGTCGCTCAAAGGTCGCTATGACGTCGTCTGGTTTAGCCAGCCGGCAGAGCGATCGGATCCTTGCGAAAATTTCAAAATAAAATAATTCTGTAAGAGACACGGCATGTTCAATTCATTCTTTCTTTCGCGTCGCTGGTTACTCTGGTCTTGGCCGGGTGCGGCCATTATTTTGCTAGGTACTTGGTATCAGGTGCAGATTGATGTCGCCATCAATGACTGGTTCGGTGGTTTCTACGATGTGGTCCAAAAAGCGCTTGCCAAGCCCGGCAATGTGACGCTTGAGGAGTTCTTCAGTTTTCTCATGACCTTTGCCAAATTGGCAGGCACCTATGTATTAGTCGCAGTATTGTTGGCATTTTTTACCAAGCACTGGGTATTCCGCTGGCGTGATGCAATGAATGACTACTATATGGCGCACTGGTCAACACTGCGCCATATCGAGGGTGCCAGCCAGCGTGTACAAGAAGATACCAAGCGATTCTCGGTGATCATGGAATCACTTGGCTCGAACATGATGGATTCCTTGATGACGCTGTTCGCTTTCTTGCCCATCCTCTGGAATCTTTCGAAGAAAGTCTCTGAGGTGCCGATATTCGGTGAAGTAGAGCATGCATTAGTTTATGTCGCGATCTTGTTCGCGCTATTTGGCACCGTAGTGTTGGCACTAGTGGGTATAAAACTGCCAGGCCTGGAATTTAATAACCAGCGTGTTGAGGCCGCTTATCGCAAAGAGTTAGTACATGCGGAAGATGATGGGGCGCGCGGTAGCGAGCCGATCGTCAAAGATCTGTTCTCGCATGTGAGAACAAACTACTTCCGTCTTTTTTTCCATTACATGTATTTCGATATTGCGAAGTTCAGCTATCTGCAATTCGGGGTACTGGTGCCTTATATCGCTCTGGGCCCAACGGTGGTGTCCGGTGCCATTACGCTGGGAGTGATGCAGCAGATCGTGCGTGCCTTCGGACGCGTCGAGATGTCGTTCCAATTCTTGGTACGTAGCTGGAGCACGATTGTCGAACTAATCTCGGTTTACAAGCGTCTGCGCGCCTTCGAGGCGCAGATAGACGTTGTCAAGCGCACTGGTTCGGTATCGGATAGTGCGTCCACCTAAGGGATCGAGATTGACTGGGAGGGCATGATGACCATCCATCGATTAATGACTGCGAGCTTCTTCTGTGCGACCCTGATATCGAGTCTGACGCCAGTGTTTGCGCTCGATGTAGCGCAGGTGCCGACGAGTAAAAGAACCAAGCCTGGCTTGTATCTGGATGCAAAAGAAGCCTACGAGATGAAGCAGCAGCAGGGCGACAAGGTGCTGTTTGTGGATATTCGTACGCGCGGTGAGATTACCTACACCGGTGTGGCAGCGAATGTCGATGCTTATGTGCCAATGTATGAGCATCCCCCGAATGCTGCCTGGGACGAGAAGGCTGGTCGCTTTCAGTTGGAGCTGAATAAAGACTTTGAAAAAGAAATCGCCCGTCGTGCAAATGCCAAGGGCTTGAGCAAGAGTGATCCGATCGTGCTGATCTGTCGTTCGGGTGATCGTTCGGGACGTGCAGCGACCCAATTGTCAGAGGCCGGCTTTGTACAGGTGTATACGGTAGTCGATGGCTTCGAAGGCGATGTTGCGAAAGAGGGCCCTAATGCCGGCAAGCGCGTAGTCAATGGCTGGAAGAATGCTGGCTTGCCTTGGTCTTATCGGCTCGAGAAAGAAAAATTCACTTTGCCCGAGCCGCGCTAAGCTTACACAGTCGTACTCAAAAAAAACGCCCGCATCGCGCGGGCGTTTTTGCTAGTGAGCGTGAATGATTACTGCTTCAGCGCTTCGATCGCGATATCAATGCGGACCTCATCGCTGACCGCAGGTGCGTACTTACCCATGTTGAAGTCAGTACGCTTGACGATAGTGTAAGCATCGGCACCGACCGTGTCTTTCTTTTGAATCGGGTGCGGTGCTGCGAGGAAGCGTGTGACGGTCAGAGTGACGCGCTTGGTAATGCCTTTCATGGTGAGATCGCCTTCGATGCTGGCGGGCTTGTCACCGTCGAATACGACCTTGGTCGATTTGAAGGTCACAGTCGGGAACTTGGCCGTATCCAGAAAATCTTCCGCTTGGATATGCTGATTAAACAGCGCCGAGCCGGTATTCACCGAACGCGTATCGATGGTGATGTCCACCGAGCCGGTGCGCCCTTCCTTGTCGAATACTACCGAGCCGGTTGTTTTGTCGAAGCGCGACTGCTGTGTGCTGAAACCGAGGTGGGTATAAGAAAAGCGCGGGAAAGTATGGTTAGCTTCTACGCCGTAAGTCACAGGCGCTGCAAGTGCGGGTGCAATCATCGCGCTGCTGAGTGCAAGGGTGGTGATCAAGCGAGTCATAGTCTTCATTGTTATTTCTCCAGAGGTGAAGGTTTTACTGCGGTTGGGATTCTTGTTTGCGAGCGGGTAGTATTCGTCGGAGTACATCATCGCGGTCGATGAAATGATGCTTCAATGCGGCGGCGACATGGATCAGTACCACCAGCGCCAGCACACTATTGAGCGCACCATGGACCTCAGCCAGTGCGTCGCCAAGCTGTTTATCTTTGCCGAGCAGATCCGGAATTGGCAGCACGCCGAACCATACGGTCTGATAGCCCTTGGCCGAACTCATCAGCCAGCCGGATAATGGAATCGCCAGCATCAGCAGATAAAGCGCACCATGACTAATATGGGATGCGAACCGAAGCAGTGGTGGCATCTGTGTCGGTAGTGCGGGTGGTTGATGTGTGAGGCGCCAGCCCATGCGCACCAGCAGCAGCAGAAATGCCGTGACGCCGATCCATTTGTGCCAGGAGTACAGCTGCAGCTTGCGCGGTGACATTGACAGATCACTCATGTACTGGCCGAGTGCGAACAGACCGACGATGAGCAGTGCCATCAGCCAGTGCAAAACCTTGGCAGTACCTGTGTATTGCATAGGTCGTTGATCGTCCGCGGTCGTGGTGCTATCCATGGTCAGTGTCGTGTTGTGAAGGAATACGCATCCATGGCGAGCACATAATCGCTGATGCCGGTATGCAGATGCTCGACGGTCGCCTGCGGGCCGGCAGCACCAAGCGCCACATACAGTGGCTGCAGATGCTCATCGGTGGGATGCGCACGGGCAGCTTCAGGCGCGCGTCGACGGTAATCCAGTAGCGCCGCCAGATCATGTTGCCGTAAGTGCTCAGTCATCCAGTTCGGGAACGCTCGCAAGTAATCAAATGATGCTGTGCCTTGGGCGCTGGCGATGTGGTAGTCCGCCAGGTTATGCGTGATATTGCCAGACCCGATCACCAGAAATCCTTGCGCACGCAGCGGCGCCAACGCCTGCCCCAGTTGATACGCACCTTGCACGCCCAAGCGGCTTTGCAGGGACAGCGGTACCACCGGTACATCGGCATCGGGGTACATCTGTCGCAAGGGTACCCAGGCGCCGTGGTCCAGACCTTGCGCAGGCGCTTCGTCCACCGCGAGACCAGCACTGTCCAGTGCTTGAATCACTTCACGCGCTGCCTCCGGGCAGCCCGTCGCCGGGTAATGAATCTCATATAACTCGGCAGGAAATCCGAAAAAGTCATGAATTGTCTCGAGCCGCTCGCCGGTACCGACGGTCGGCGTTGCAGTATCCCAGTGAGGGCTCACTATCACGATGGCTCTTGGACGCGGTAGTTCGGCGGCGATGCGGGTCATGGCAAGGCCCGCTACGCCGGGGCGGAGCGCGAATGTGGGTGCGCCGTGAGGCAGGAACAGTGAGGGAAGGTTCACGATAAATCGCCGATTGGGTGGATACGGACCAGTGCTATCCAGGGATTGAATGGCTGAGACTACGCGTCACCATTGGCGTGCCCCGTCAGTGAGGCGAACTCTACCCGTGCTAATTGCAAAGAAAAAGAGGACAATCAGCAATTATTTGTTCCATCTAACGCAACAATGGATCGTTTTTCTGCCATGCGGGTCTTCGTTCGCGTCGCCGAGTTAAGTAGTTTCTCGGCGGTCGCCCAACAAATGGGCGTTGCCCGCTCGGTCGTCACGCGGCAGGTGGCCGCGCTGGAGCAACATCTTGGGGTGAAGCTGATGGCGCGCAGCACCCGGCGTCTGACATTGACCTCGGCCGGTGCCGCCTATCTGGAAAAGTGCCGGGTGATCTTGAATTTGGTTGAGTCCGCCGAGACCGGTATCGCCGAGCAGCGGCAGTCCGCGCGTGGTCATATTCGGATCAGCCTGCCCCTCAGCTACGGCTTGAAGCGTATGCTGCCGTTACTCCTCGACTTTGCACGGCAGTACCCGGAGATCTTGCTGGATATGGACTACACCGATCGTCGTGTCAATCTGATCGAAGAAGGGGTTGATCTCGCTATTCGCATTACCGGACAGCTCGGCCCGACCGAGGTCGCGCGCAGATTAGGGACCATTCATCTACTCACAATAGCGTCGCCGGATTACCTGGCGCGTTTCGGTAAGCCACGGCATCCGGCTGAGCTTGCGCAGCATGAATGTCTGGCCTACAACAGCCCGGGGGTGGCGGCTGGTTGGGTGTATCGGGTGGAAGGTAACTGGAAAAGTTTTACGGTACCGTCGCGTATCAGCGCGGGCAATGGCGAGGCACTCTCCGAGGCAGCAGCGCAGGGTCTGGGCATCACTGTGCAGCCCGATTTCATTGCCGAGCCTTATCTCGCTTCGGGCCGCGTCACCACACTATTAGAGGATTATGCGATGCCTGAACTGGGGTTGTATGCGATCTTGCCCGGCAATCGGCAGGTACCCCATCGGGTGCGCGTCCTGATCGATTTTTTCGCAGCCCATCTGTCGCCCTCAGTCAACGACACCGAGTCATGAGTAGCACGGTATTTGCCTTACTGGATGATGCAAGTCACTCACCATCATCTGAGCGACGATCGCGCTGCTATACCGATTACGCTGGTTCACTGCATCTTCACCACGGTGATGATCACAGCCATTTTTTTGAGGCGTTACAGCGAGCACTAGATCAGGGCTTCTATGCAGTGACACTGTTCACCTATGAGTTTTCTCATCGATTACATCGCATCGACGACGATCATGCCAAGGCTAATGTTGAACGTCGGGTTGAAGTTCATGTCGCCGATGAAAACATCCACCATCGTAGTGAGCGGCATCGTACTGATCACAAAGCTTTAGCAACGGTACTCTTGTTCAGGTCTTATCAGCGGCTAAGCACACAAGCGGTGAATGCATGGCTGGCGCAACAGGCGAGTGCCCGTTCTTATGCGGTGACACAGATCCAGCCTGCGCTATCGGAGGCTGAGTTCGTACACGCCGTTGATAGGATTCAGCGCTATATTGAAGCGGGTGATATCTATCAGGCGAACTTTACTTTTCCACTACGGTTCGCGATGCATGGTGACCCGGTAGCGCTATACACGGCTTTGCGCGAGCGACAGCCGGTACCCTACGGCGCATTGATCGCCTTGCCTGATGGATCATCAGTGTTATCGCTCTCGCCGGAGTTGTTTGTACGTCACGACCACGGACAGCTCACCTGTCGGCCGATGAAGGGTACAGCCGCTGCGAGTGATGACGATGTATTGAATACGCAGCGAACTCGAGGTTTACAAGAGAGTACTAAAGAGCGTGCAGAGAATCTGATGATTGTTGATCTGTTGCGCAATGATCTTGGTCGAATTGCAGTGACCGGCTCGGTCAAGGTGCCTGATTTATTTTCAGTCGAGCGCTTTGGTGCAGTGTTACAGATGACCTCGACGATTGTTGCAGATCGGCGTGCTGGCACTCGATTGTCCGAGGTATTCGAAGCGCTGTATCCCTGTGGCTCGATCACCGGGGCGCCAAAGCGTCGGGCTATGCAGATACTGCATGCGCTGGAGCCTTGGCCGCGGCGTTTGTATACCGGTGCAATTGGCTGGTTTGATCCACCGACGGCCGAGCAGGAACTCGGTGACTTCGCACTCTCGGTGCCGATTCGAACACTACTGCTGGATGCGCCTAACGAAAATGACTATCGACAGGCAGAGATGGGCATTGGCGCCGGCATTGTGTACGACAGCGATGCGTTGGCAGAGTATCAGGAGTGTCTGTTAAAGGCGCGCTTTCTGACTGGCATGCCATCCGCATTCAACCTATTCGAGACGATGCGTGCCACTCGGCATGGTTGTGATTTACTAGACCGGCACCTGATACGACTGGCCTCTTCAGCCCGTGCATTTGGATTTCCCTTTGATCTTGCAGATGCGCGTCAGCGTGTTGTTGCGGAGTGCGCAGCGCTCGCGGATGAGCATGATTACCGATTACGGCTCGTGCTGACATCTTCCGGAGAAATACAGTTACATAGCGCACGGCTGCAGCTAGTACAGCAACCTGTACGGCTTTTACTTTCACCGATAGTCATGTCCTCAGAAGATGCACTGCTTGCGCACAAAACTTCATTGCGCCATGTTTATGATGAAGGCTGGCAGCAGGCAGAGCGCGTCGGTGCTTTTGATACGCTGTTCTTCAATGAGCATGGCGAGCTGACCGAAGGCGGGCGCAGCAATGTGTTGATCAAGTTAGATGATCAGTGGGTAACGCCACCCTTATCGGCCGGCGTACTGCCCGGGGTAATGCGTTCGCTGCTGCTGGAAGATACTGAATGGAATGTAATCGAACGGTCGATCACGCTGATGGATCTGCGCCGCGCACAAGCCGTTTGTGTCTGCAACGCGCTGCGTGGTGTATTGCAGGCGGAAATCATCTGGGATGCTTGATTATTTCTCGACCATTGCTTCGCGTAGCGTTTTTACGACCGGTTTGGCGAGGTAACGCAGCACGGTATTCTTGCCCGTCTTGACTTCAACGCTTACCGTCATGCCCGGTTGCAGCTGTATGCTCTGATTCGCGTGGCCACCGAATGACTTGCCCTCAGCACGCACTTGCATACGATAGTAGGCTTGCTCACCTTGTCTCAGATCATCGGTGAGTGTGTCCGGGCTGAGATAGCTGACCTTCCCATCCAGCCAGCCATACAAGGTGTAGTCGTAAGCATCAACCTTGACGCTGGCCGCTTGTCCGGTGTGTATGAAGGCGATATCAGCGGGTCGTATACGCGCCTCGACCAATAACTCCTTTTCGATCGGTACGATCTGCATTAGCTCCTCGGTGGGCTTTAAGGTACCGCCCAGCGTGGTCATACGAATATTTTTCACGACACCTCGCATCGGCGCGCGCAGCTCGGTACGTGCCAGCAGGTCAGCGCGTTGTGCCAGCATCTGCTGTACGCCCGCTAACTCTTCTTCAGCACGCGACAAGTCGGCCTGTGCATCCTGAAAATATTTATTCTGACGATTCGTGATCTGCGCCTGTAGATCAGCCACCTGCCGCTCCAGCTTCAATACATCTGCTTGCGATACATCGCCGGTATTTACGAGCGGCGATGTCATCGCAAGTTCGCGCTGCGCTAGCTCGAGCAGCTTGCGCAGCGCAGCAGTTTCTTCGTTGATCGAAGCACGACGTTTCTGCAGTAGTGCCAGCTGATTCGTACGAAATTGAGGATAGCCCGCGATCTCTGAAGAAAACACGGGCTCTCCGCCCACCAATTCTGCTTGTAATCGGGCCACCGTAGCACGCAGCGCAAGCTCGCGCGACCGAGTTTCTTGATAGGCAGCGCGAAGCTTCTGACTATCAAGCAGTGCCAGTAACTGGCCACGTTCTACGGTGTCGCCCTCTTTGACGCGCAATGCCTGCAATACGCCGCCATCACTTGCCTGGATGATTTGTGTGCGCCCACTGGCAATAATTTGTCCCGGTGCACGAGTCAGCTGCTCCAGCTCCGCTTGTGATGCCCAAACGAAAAAACATACCAGTGCTAATAGACTGATCCAGATGGTGGGCGATGGGCGACTCTCTACAGGATTCACAGTGTCTCTCCCACTAAGCCTTGCCGGTGGTCGGGTGTGCTATTTCTTGCTGAGTTAGTTCCCGCTCCGATGGGTGCGGTCGAAGTCAGCTTTGCCAGTACTTCGTTACGCGGGCCATCAATCAAAACGCGCCCCTGATCCATCACGATGACGCGATCAACTAGCCGCAGCAAGCTGGCCTTGTGCGTTACGAACACGACAGTCGCCGAAGGCGTTAGTGATGACAGCATGCGCTGCATCACGTTTGCTTCTAACTCGGCATCCATGGCAGCCGTTGGTTCATCCAGTAGTAACACCGTCGGCTGACTAAGAAGCAGACGGGTCAGGCCGACGAGTTGCCGTTGTCCGCCCGACAGACCGCGCCCGCCTTCCTGAATAGGCAAATCCATTCCCTGCGGGTGTGCACTGATGACCCGATCGAGCCCGGTTAATCGCGCGGCATGGATCAAGGCACTGTCGTTGGGTGGGGTAATGCCGAGCGTGAGGTTATCGCGCAGCGTGCCATGCAGCAGCCGAACATCTTGAGGTAGATAGCCAATGTGGGTGCGTAAATAGGATGGTGCCAGCAAGGCCATATCAACACCATCGAGCAGCAACTTGCCCGCCATCGGACGGTAAAGGCCGGACAACAGTCGAATCAGTGTTGACTTGCCAGAGCCGATCGGCCCCACAATTGCGATCCGTTCACCCGCATTGATCGTTAGCGTCAGGGGCTGCAACGCTGCGAGTTTGTCATTGAAAGCAAAGGCTGCCTGCTCAACCCGCAATTCGCCGCTACAAGATGACGGCATGATCGCGGTCCCAATATCAAGGCGATCGGTTGGCAGTCGCATCATCTCGTCCAATCCGCGCAGGGCTTCTTTAGCGTGTTGCCACTGCGTGACCCAAGTCGCAATCTGGGTAATCGGTGACAGCGTGCGATTGCTGAGAATAGAGCACGCGATGAGTGCACCCATGGTGATCTGACCAGCACCGACCATCCAGGCGCCCAGCCCGATGATGGCAACATAACTCAGCTGTTGTAGTAATTGCGCGAGGTTCGATGCCATAGTGGAGAGGTAGCGGGTATCCAGCTCGAGCATCGAGCTCGACGCTACCAGCCGGCGCCAGCGTTCCAGCATCTCGCTTTCGGCACCCGCAGCCTTGATGCTTTCGATACCGTCGATGACATCGACCAGCAAACCATTCTTATGGCGGGTATCGCGCAACTGACGTGTGGTCAGCCGGCCGATACGCCAGTTTAGCCAGGCCGAGCTGAGCAGCACGATCGGTAGCAGCAGTAAGGGAATTACAGCAAGCCAGCCACCGATGACACCAATCACCATAATGAATAAAAAACAGAACGGTAGATCAGCGAGCAGGAAAACTGTCGACGAGCTCATGAAGTTACGCACCAGTTCGAACTGACGAACCTGCGCGGCAAAGCTGCCGACTGCGCGTGGACGGGCCTCCATTCGTATATCCAGCATACGACTAAAGAAAACTTCGGATAGCTCTTCTTCGATCGCCTTGCAGCCACGATCAACCATCAGCGAGCGCACTTGCTTCAAGATGAACTCGAACACTACAGCGATACCAACGCCAATAGTCAGTGCGACTAATGTGGCATGCGCTTGCGTGGGAATCACGCGGTCATAGACCTGCAAACTGTAAAACGATGCCCCCAGTCCCAGCATACTGATGACAAAGGTAGCGACGACTGCCTCCATGAATACCCAGTGTCGCGCCACGATTGCATGAATGAACCACTGCCGAGCACTACGATTAGTAATACGATCTCTACCCGATACGGCAGACATATCTTCAGCGTGACTCATGGCGATGGCTCCGCAATTACGCGGTAATCACGCGCAGCTAGCTGGCCGGTCACCAGCTCAAGCTTCAGCTGCGATGCAAAACCACTCCATCGGATATCGGCCAGTGCATACTGTGCTTGTGTGGCATCACGCCTAGCCAACAGCAGCTCTAGCCAAGTACGACGCCCAACGGGAAATTGCCGCAAGCAGGATTCATAGACCTGCTGAGTAGAAGAAACGAGTTCGTTCAGAATACTCAACTCACGGCGTGACGAATCCGCCTGCTGCCATAAACTTCTCACGCGATTGATGAGATCAAGACGTGCTGCCTCGCGCGCATACACAGCGCCGGTGCGGCGTGACTCAGCCTCGCTGATGGCTGAGAATGATGACAGTCCATTACCTGGTTGGTAGGTGACGCCAACGAATACCTGATCAGTTGCATAGAATGTGCCACCACCAAACACGCGCTGATAGCGCAAGGCGAGTGAGGGTGACAGACTGCTGCGTGTGGCGGCTATCGCCTCCTCGGCAACGCGCTCTTCTGCATTCAGACGTGCAAGCTCGGGGGCAGTGTCCAACACGATATCGAGTGCTTCATCCATGTTCAGGGAAAGTTTCGCGAGGGGTGGCGGTACGACTAATGCTGTGAATCGTCTTCCGAGAAGTAACTCCAGCTCGGTACGCGTGTTTTGTAGTTGCAGACTCATTTGCATACGCTCACTTTGTGACTGTTGCAAACGGGCGCGGACATTGATCGCATCGGCTTTTGGGCTGATACCACTCTCGACACGTCGGTCAATCATGTCGCGCAGCTGCTCAAAGTCAGCAATCGCTGTATCCGCAATCAATAGGCGTGATTGCAGCCGCATCGCTTCGGCATAGGCATTGATCGTACGTTCGAGAATTACTTTACGGGCTTCGGCAACGCTATTTCGTGCAGCTTCGGTACGCGCTTCGGCCGCATTAATGTTGGCGGTGATACGCCCTCCCGACCACAGCGGCTGTTCAAGCTGCAGCTCAGTCAGCGTGCTTCCCAGTGGGCCACGTGAAGAAGACACACTCAAACCCGGCCAGCGTTGCCAACGTGCTCCGGTTGCACCGTATTCGCTGGCACCTTGCTCGCTAAGCCGCTGAGCAATACTGGGATGAGTATCAGCAGCAATCCGTAGTGCCTGTTCAAAGCTGAGTGCTGTATTGGATTCAGCGATGCTGTTATCTACTTTCATCACGGAAACATCTTGTGCGTGAGCAATGAAAGAAAGAACACCAAGAAAAATCGACAGCCTTCGAATGAACGCGCAAAACCTCATACATGACCTCGGCTTGAACAGGGAATAAGCACCTACCCGTGGTGTAAAACGCACACCTTGGATTCTGGGGTCACTACCGACTTGTATGCACGTGTGATTTGCCTATGCGCGATACCAAAAAATGCAGTGATGAAGACCGAGTGGCGCGCGCAAATGTACGACAGCACCGTCATCACGATGAAAATAAGCGAGGGAATCGTCTGATCAATGCAACAAGAATCGGGGTAGCGTGGTGCATCATTCCGACGCACCTTGGAGGTAAATACGCTACGAAGTAGTGAGTGTCTGCGTGTTTCAACTAACGATGGAGATCCCGAATGCCTAAACCCGACCCGAGACAATTCAAGCTGCTAAAGCGCAGCCCTGCCGGGAAGATTTCCACCAAAGAAATTACTGGGGACTTCGTTCAAGTTGAAATTGGATCGGCTTATACCGTCGTTGATGCGACTACAGGCAAGCTGCCGGGAAAATTACAAGCTAAGCGAGTCGGTCAGGATCTTCAGATATTCATCGATGGGGATCCGCTGATTCGTCTTGAGGGCTTTTATCTACCAGCGAATGGTAATACCGCCTTTGATGGTTCCGGTGAGTTATTCAGTACGACTATCGGTCAGTACGATAGCGGGTACGCCTTGCTAACGGGTGATCCGGTGGGTGCTAGCGATAAGGTGGTCATCGGTCCAGGGGAGGACAGCGAGGGCGGTTCGGGTTGGCTACTAGGTGGGGCGATTGCGCTAGGTGCGGTAGCGGCGGCGGTCGCGAGGTCAGGTGGTGGGTCAAGTGGCACACTGAGTTCAGGTGGTAACACCGGTGGGAATTCAGGCGGTAACACAGGCGGTAACACAGGCGGTAACACAGGCGGTAACACAGGCGGTAATACAGGCGGTAATACAGGCGGTAATACGGGTGGCAATACCGGTGGCAATACAGGCGGTAACACCGGTGGGAATTCAGGCGGTAACACAGGCGGTAATACAGGCGGTAATACAGGCGGTAATACAGGCGGTAATACAGGCG